>JAUIJR010000600.1 GCA_030431075.1 Polyangia bacterium
CAGCTACTGGGGCGTCTACTTCCAAGTCGCCGACCTCGCGGCGACCGTCGAAAAGATCAAAGCCACCGGCGGCGAACTCCACGTGCCGCCCATGGAGATCGGGCAGGGCACGATCGCCTCCGTGGCGGACCCGCAAGGCGCCGCCTTCTCCTTGATTCAGCCCAAGGGCTGAGACGCGCGGCTGGGCCGTAGCACGGTAGCGCGGGGGCGGGCCCTCCGAGCGGGAGGGGAAACTCGAAGATCCGTGGCCCAGGGGTGAGCCCTCGAGAGCTCGTCCTCAGTTGAGCTGCGCGCAGCCATCAATTGACGCAAACGACTTGTTTTAACATTCGACTTGCGATAAAGCCTCCGCCGTCATGCGACTACCTCGCTCAAACGGCTCTATTCTGCGGATCCTGGCCATTTCGCCGCTAACCCTATCCGCTTGTGCCTCGAGCGGCGCAAACGACGCCGGCGACGAAAGCGGTGAAAGCGCAGGTCCGGAGGAGTGCGGAGGACACGGTGAGTTGCACGGCGATCACTGCGACTGCGAGCCGGGCTACGCCCCCGCGCCCGACGACGAGCTGCAGTGCATCCCCGAAGGTGGCGAAAGCGAGAGTGGCGATGGCGACGGGGATGGCGATGGCGATGGCGATGGTGCGCAGCCCGATCCCTGCGATGTCAGCGGGAACATCGGAAGCGACGAGCTGCCCTCCAGCGGGAGCGTGGCCTTCGTACTTTGGGAAGGGGAGTACCGCTTCATCAAAAAGCCGGGGATGGAGGACACCTCGATCTCCTTCGTCGACTCCAACTGCGCCTACGCCTACGGCTGGTCGCGCGACAAGCCCATCGCCGACGACACCGCCGTGGAGTCCTCGTGGGTCCTCGACCTCGAGACCATGGAGTTCACCGATCTCGAGCTGCCGGGCACGACCTGGGCGGTGCTTCGCGACGGCCGTGACGACGGCGTCGTGGTGGGCAAAGCCGGCATCGACAACGGCACGCCCGGGGATCCGAGCGACGACGAGAGTCGCGCCTTCATCTACGACAGCGTGGGCGGCGAGCTGACCCTCGTCGCCCGCGAGGGCTACTCGGACATCGGCTTTACGGCCCTCAACCAGGAGCTCGTGGTGGGCTTCAACGATTTCGGCACCCAGGGCTTCGTCTACGATGCAGGCGAGTTCAGCGACCTGAACCACAGCGAAGCCTTTCGCCTCTTCCCCTTCCAGATCGACGCCACCGGCACCATCGTCGGCTTTTGGGGGCTCACTGAGGACGGCTGGTACGAGAGCGCCGTCAACCCCTCCTTCGTGGCTCAGCCCACGAGCGAGGGCTACGCGATCGAGCGCTACGAGGTCGCGGGCTACAGCGGCACCGGCCTGACCGGCCTCAACGAAGGCGGCGAGCTCGCGGGTCTCGCCTACGCCACCGGGACCTCGCTGCCCGTGGTGTTTCGGGCCGACTCGGCCGAGGCCACGCCCGAGTTCTTTCCCCTCGCTGGAGACTACGAACCCTTTCCCACCGGGATCGCCGAAGGCGGCCTCGTTCACGGCCAGGTCTTCATCCTCGAAGAGCCGCGGCCCTGCGGCGGACACGGCACCCCCGACGGCGACTCCTGCGATTGCGACGAGGGCTTCGACGTGGACCCCGTCGATCCCATGAACTGCCTCCCACCCGACGCGGAGTGTAGCGGTCACGGTCACCTCCACGGTGACGAGTGCCACTGCGATGACGGCTTCAAAAAAGACCCCAGCGACGCGATGAAGTGCGTTCCCAGCTGAAGCTCACCCCCCCCACGACGAAAGAGTTGAACCCCATGAAACACCAACTTTTCAGCTTCTTGGCCACCGGACTCGCCCTCGGCTTGGGCGCTTGCACGGGTGGCGACCCCGGTACTACCGAAGAGTGCGGCGGCAACGGTCACCTTCACGACGGACACTGCCACTGCGAGGAGGGCTTCGAAGTCGATCCCGACGACGATCAGATGTGCATCGCCGAGGGTGACACCGATGGTGCCGAAGAATGTGGCGGTCACGGGACGATGCATGGCGACCACTGCGATTGCGACGAAGGCTACGAGCACCCGCCCAACAACGACCGCACCTGCGTGGCCGAGCCCATGGCGACGGGCGAGCGGCTGGTCGTGGCGGATCCCGCCGCCAGTCGCATGTACGTCTTCGAGCTGGGGACTTGGGAGTTGCTGGCCGAGTTCGAGGACCTTCAGATGAACGACCACGCCGGCTTCTTGCCGCTGTCGGATGGCCGCCTCGTCTTCCACGACGCGAGCTCGAACAGCCTCGGCATCGCCAGCATCGGCGGCGATGAAACGCCCGCCCTCGCGGCCTCGATGCCGGTGGCCGGCCAGGTCGCTCATATCGCGGTCAGCCCGGGAGAGGACTACTTGGTGGCGAGCGCGTCCCTCGAGACGGAGGGCGAAGGCGCCTTCACCCTGATCGAACTCGACGGTCTCGCGGCGACGGAGGTCCTCCTCCCGACCGGTGAGCCGGGCGTGGCCCTCGGCGGAGATCCGCTGATGCTCTTTCACCGCAACAATGCCCCGGCCCAGTTCGAGATGTACCCGGTGGCCGAGCTCGCCGACGGGACGGCGACACCGGCCGACACGGTCACGATCGGAGAGGGTCCCCACGGCGAGGTGATCGCCCACGGCCACGGCAAGATCGTCAGCGCCGCCGACGACGGCATCAACGTGGTGCCCTTCGACGAATCGGGTTTCGGCTCGGTGGTCAAAGTCCCCTACGACGTCGACGGGATGTCGGGCGGGCGGGCCTTCTACGCGCGCTTGTCCGGCGACGGCCGCTACCTCTACTC
>JAUIJR010000601.1 GCA_030431075.1 Polyangia bacterium
GGTCTTTCGCGTGTCCCTCACCACCGAGGAGCACGGCGAGCGCTGGTACGTGGCCCGCAACATCTCGAGCACGGGGATCTTTGTGGAGATGCACGACCCCCTGCCCCTCAAGACCAAGATCATCGTCCGCTTTTGCCTGCCCGGCGACGACGCGGCCATCTGTGCGATGGCGCGGGTGCAAAACCACTACTACTTCCAGTACGCGCAAGATGGCGAGATCCAAGCGCTTTGTGGTGTCGGCCTTCGCTTCTTGCGATTCATGCCGGAAGTCGGCGGGCTCGTTCCGCCTTCCACCCTGCACTGAGTTGCCCTCGCATTTCGCCGGGCTCGCGCAGCCGCGGCAGCCCGTCGAGGCGGTCACCCACCTGGTGCTCGCCTCGACCGCTTTTTTGGGGGCCTGCGCGCCTCGGGCTAGGTGTGGAAGGTGCCACTTCGATCGCGATCGAAGCATCTTTGGGGCGCCAGCCTGATCTGGGTCGTCGCGTGTGGGCCGGGTACGCCCGAAGTCGAGGTCGAGGTGGCCGTCGCCCCCATCGATCGGGGCATGGCGGGCATCGACGACGAGGTCGACCCCTTCGCCGAGGCCGCCGCCTTGCTGCAAGAGACCTGGCGAATGGAGCGCGCGCCCGCGCTCGGCAGCGATTCTCAGATGGCGGCCCAGATCGAGGCCATCGAGACCGAGCCCCCCGCCGACGCTCGCGCCTTCGCTCGCCTGGTCGAGCAGCTTCGTCGCGCGCCGCTCGAGGAGCTAGCCGTGCCGGTGCACAACCTCGCACACAGCCAAGCCAGCGTCTGGCCCGAGCTCAAAGCGGAGCTCTTGGGTGAACGCGCCGGATCCAAGACGCAGTTCACCGCGATCTTGAACCTGATCGGCGGCGACGTTCCGAATCGCTACGGGCACTTCGCGCGCAGCTGGAAGCGAAACCACGGCTACTCCGTCAAGCTCTCCGAAGACTGGTTCGCCGACCTGCAGCGGATCCCGCCGGGGCAGATCAGCGGCCCCATGCGCAAGGTCTACCGCGACGCGCTGCTGACGGTCGCCTTGGCCCACGGCGCGGCGCGAATCGCCCGCGAGGAGCCCGCCTTGGCCGGCGAAGTCGTCGAAGCGCTGCTGGACTTGGCCTACCTGCACGGCGGCACCTTTCGCGACGAGATCGGTCGCGCCATCCACTCGATCGGCGACGAGGCCGTGCCGCCGCTCGTGCGCGCCTCGGTCGAGCCCTCGGTCCCGCGCGACGACGATCCACGACGCTTGCGGGCGCGCTACGCCAGCTACAACCTCGATCGTCTCGACCGGCTCGCGCCCAGCAGCGCCTTGGCGGCGGCCAGCGCAGACGCCCGACGCTTGCGCGAGCTTCTCGACGCCTATGGCGAGGCCAAGCCGGGCGACGCGGCGGGGCCCATCCTCGAGCGCGTCGATCACGTCGATCCCGAGATTCGTGGCGCGGCCCGGCGCGCCTTTTCGGCCTATGTCGAAGGTCCGCCGCCCCGCATGCGCGTCAAGCTCGTGCGCCGCCTCGGTGGCGTGGTCGAGCGACGCCAAGCGCAGCTGAGCTACCGAGCGCTGGCTACGCTGGCCATCCGCGATCGCGTGGCCGCCGAGCTGCCGGAGCAGCTCGAAGAGGAGTGCGAGATTCGGCGTGAGGACGGCAGCTACGACCAGCGCTGCCTCGACCAGCCCAAGCGGCTCACCAAGCTCCTCTACGCGGCCTTGGACGAGGAGCGTGAGCGTGAGCGACGAACTCGCCTCGAGGCGGCCTTGGCCGAGGCGAGCAACGAGCCCGAGGAGACCGAGTCGACCATCGACGCCGTGCTGGCGAGCGCGGACTTCGGCGAGCTCGGCGAGTCGCTCGAGGATCTGCGCCCTACTCTGCGCGACTTTTACATCGGCCGCGCCCGCAGCTTCGAAGATCCGATCGAGCAAGCTTCGCGTCTGCGCAAGGCGGCCAGCTTGGCGCGCGGCAAACAAGCCGATGCTCTACGCGCGCGCGCCTTGGCCTTCGAGTCGCGCCACGCGGGCGTGACCGAGCTGGGCGCCGAGATGCTGCGCCGGCGTGCCCTCGAAATGGATCCGAGCTTGGCGAGCATCCTCGACGCGGACGCGAGCCCGCACGAGCTCGCCGGGACGCAGATCGCCCGAAGCGGCGCGCCCACTCGATCTCGCTTTTGGCTGGCCTGGGGCTTGGCCATGGCCGTGCTCGGGGCCTTGGCGTGGCTCGGCGGTCGACGGCGCCGTCGCGAGCGGGTCGGCGTCTCTAGCTGAGCCAAGCGGCGCTTGGCCGGGCCTCACTCGGGCGGTGGCAGGTCGCCCAGGTCGGGCTTTTTGGGCTGAATGACGACGACCTTTTTGGTCGAGGGCTCGCTTTTTTTCGTCGTCTTCTTCTTGGTCGACGTAGTTTTTTTCTTCGTCGTGGTGGTCTTCTTCGTGGCGGTCGATCCGGAGCTGGTCCCGGTCTTCCCGGTGCTCGCCGCGGCTTTACCGGTCGCGGCGGCGGCCTTGCCGGTCCCAGCGGCGGCCTTGCCGGTCCCAGCGGCGGCCTTGCCGGTCCCCGCCGCAGCCTTGCCCGAAGCTCCGCTCGCGCCGGTCGCTCCGCTCGCGCCTGTCGCCCCGCTCCCACCCGTCGCTCCGCTCGCGCCCGCGACCGCGGCCCCGGTGGCTCCGCTCGCGCCCGTGCTACCGGACGCCCCACTCGCGGCGGCCGTGTCGGCGCTCTCGTCACCGCCGTCGCGGAAGATGAAGAAGGCGGCCAGGCCGGCGACGACCAGCACGACCATGCCGATCATCAGCCACTTCATGCCGCCGCCAC
>JAUIJR010000602.1 GCA_030431075.1 Polyangia bacterium
GCCCCTCGATGAAAGAGGAGGCGGTGCGCGTGCATCTCGAGGCCCTCGCGGCCGCGCAGGGCTGGCGAAGCGCCCGCGATCAGGCCGGCAACTTGGTGCTCTACGTCCCCGGTCGCGGCGCCGGTCGCAACGCCCCGCCTTTGGCCATCCAAGGTCACATGGACATGGTGTGCACCAAGCAGCGCGGGGTCGAACACGACTTCGAGCGCGACCCGATCGCCTTGTCGCGCCGATCGATCGAGATCGACGCCAAGTCCACCGATGTCCTGCAAGCCCAAGGCACGACCCTCGGCAGCGACAACGGTGTCGGGGTCGCGGCCGCCTTGGCCGTGGCCATGGACGACGAGATCGATCGTCCGCCGCTCGAGCTCATCTTTACGGCCGACGAAGAGGTCGGCATGTCGGGGGCCGAGGGCCTCGACCCCTCGCTGGTCCGGGCGCGTCGCTTGCTCAACCTCGACGCCGAAGAGCACGGCACCGTCTATCTCAGCTGCGCCGGGGGCCGCGACATCGTGGCCTTTTGGGAGCTCGAGCGCGAGAGCATCGCCCACGACGACCTGCCCCTGCGCGTGAGCGTGTCGGGCTTGGCCGGCGGACACAGCGGCGTCGAGATCCACCTCGGCTTGTCGAACGCCGTGCTCTTGTTGGTGCGGGCCTTGTGCGACGTCACCTTGCCCCTCGATGGCGTGCGCCTCGGGGCCATCGAAGGCGGCGGCCAAGACAACGCCATCCCGCGTCGGGCCAGCGCCTTGTTGTGGTGCGCGCGCCACCGGGCCGAGCCGGTGATCCGCGAGCTGACCGCGTGGATGGAACGAGCCGGCGCGCAGATGAGCGAGCGCGACCGCGGCGGCTTTTGTTTCGAGGCGAACGTGGGCGACGAGCTCGAGCGCGAGGCCGTGCGCGAGTTCCCCCCGATCTCGCCGATCATGTCGAACACGATCTTGAAAGCGCTACGGGCCTTGCCCGACGGCGTGCTGGCGATGTCGGAGGCCCTCGACGACCTGGTCGAGTCGAGCAGTAACATCGGCATCTTGAGCACGACGCCCGACGAGATCCGCATGGTCGCGCTGACGCGCTCGTCCAAACGCGGCGCCATCGAATCGATCCAAGGCCGCATGGAGCTGGCGATGGAGGCCGCGGGTGCCGAGGTCAGCTTCGAAAACGCGTGGCCGGGTTGGGAAGCCGACCTCGAGAACCCATTGGTGCGCCAGACCCTCGCCACCTACAAGGCGCTGTTCGAGACGGCCCCAGAGATCAAAGCGATCCACGGCGGGCTCGAGTGCGGCTACTTGTCCGAGCGCCTGCCCAACACGCACATGGTCGCCTTCGGTCCCGAGATCCGACACGCGCACACGCCCGACGAGGCGGTGGTGCTCGACACGGTCGAGCCCTTCTATCGCTTCGTCCGTCAGCTCGTTCGCGACCTGTGCCGGGGCTGACGGCGCGTACGCCGTCTGGCGCACAAGTGATCGGGTGAGCCTGGGGTGGAACTGACACCAGGTCAGTTCAAAAACGAACTGCCAAAACGCGCGAAGCCGAACCCGGAGGTTCGGCTTCGCTCATCGATCGTGGGGGCGATCGAGATCACAAAAAGCGCGGCGCGGGAGCGGGCGGCTCCGAGTGGCGGTCGCGCACTCCGGCGTCCATCGACTCGCTGTTGTCGACGTGTCCGGCGGGGGGCCATGCGATCTCGTGCTTGATGATCCGGCGCTTGAGGGCGTGGCGCGTGATGCCCAAGAGGCGAGCGGCTTCGACGATGGAGCCTGCTTGCTCTAGCGCGGCGACGCACAGGGATTTTTCGGCGGCGGCGAGATTGTAGGACTGCAAGGGGACGGGCATAGGGGGAAGCTAGACAGGCCACCGGGCCGGTGGCAAGGTGATTTTCGTAAGATGCCCTACGGGGGCTTGCAGAGGGTTTTGTGACGAAATTGACCGGAATGCGCGAGATTGCGCACCGGCCGCAAGGCCGGTGGACGATCGCTTTCGCCCCCCGAGGGCCGCGCGATCCCGCGGCAAGTTCACCGCGGCATCGCTCGCTTGCCGCAATTCCCACCAGTACACTTGGCGCTCCGCGTGAGTTCGTCCGCGAAAAAGGCTGACCTCTCAGCCATCCGAGTCCTCGTCGTCGATGACGAAGTGAACCTTCGCTTCGCCATCGAGCGGGGTCTTCGCAAAGCCGGTCACGTGGCCGACTCGGCGAGCACGATCCGTCAGGGCATCGAGCGCTTGCGGGCGCAGGCTTACGACGTCGTCGTCTGTGACCTGCGCATGCCGGGCGGCGACGGCAACCAGCTCGTCCAGTGGCTCGGCAGCTTCTCGCCCTCGACGCGCATCATCGTCGTGAGCGCCTTCGTCACGCCCGAGTTCCGGGCGCAGTACGACGGCGCCCAAGGCCTGCGCATCGTCGAAAAGCCGGTCGAGCTCAACGACCTCATCGGCATGATCGAGTCGATCGGTCACCGCCGCGGTTTTTTCGGCAACTCGATCGAAGTCGAGCTCTTCGACTACGTGCAGATGATCGCGATCTCCGGTCGCGACAAGTGGATCGAAGTGACCACCCCCATGGGCGTGGGCCACGTCTGGTTCGAGCACGGAGACATCGTCCACGCCGAGATGGACGGCATCAAAGGCGACTCGGCCTTTTACCGCATGCTCACCGCCGGCCGCGGTTCCTTCAAAGAGGTCTTCTTTCGTCCGCCCCCCGAGCGCTCGATCATGGGCTCGGCCACCCACCTGTTGATGGAGGCCGCCCGCCTCATGGACGAAGGGGGGCTCGAAGCGGCGGCGGGCATGCCCG
>JAUIJR010000088.1 GCA_030431075.1 Polyangia bacterium
TGTCCCGAGCCCATGCGTGAACGCGAAGCCGTCGTGGCCGAGGGGCTCGGCCTCGAAGCCGACGGCTTCGTCGTCTCGCCGGTCGACCCGCAACGCCTCGCCGCCTGGGAAGACGGCGAGCTGTACGTCTCGGAGGACGGAGGTGAGAGCTGGGAGCAGCACCTGCAAACGCCCCCCCGCGACTGCGCGTACGACACGGCCAACGACTTAATCTTGGATGCGGGCTACGACTGCCATGGCCGCCTCTTCGTGCTGCGCGGCGACGGCCGCCTGGGCTTACGGGAGCTCGACGGCCGCGAGACCTGGGGCCAGTTCGAGTGGCCGGGCTTGCGGCAGGCCTTTCGCGGCGACGCGCGCTTGTGGTTTTGGGGCGAGGACGCGACCGTCTTGTTCGGGGCGGTGGACGAGGAGCATCCCACCCTCTCGTGGGTGCGGCCCCTCGCCGGCCAGTGGCGCCGCGAGACCCTGGTCGAGCTGGCCAGCGACAGCTGGGATGGCATCGAGCTGTCGAAGCTCGAAGCCCTCGGCCCTTCACGCGTGCGCGCTTGGCTGCGTCCCTACGACGACGGCGAGTGTGGCGACGAGGCCTTTCACCGCGTCGACCTGAACTTGGCCGAGCCCCGCGTCCTGCGGATCGAGACGCGCGAGGCCGATCGGGAGCTCCCCGAGGACTGGCCCTTCGAGTGAGCGCGCGACTCAGTTCTGCGCGTCGGTGTCCGCGTCGGTTTCCGCCTCGGTCTTCGGCGGGGCGGTGATCTCGGGCCAATTGGCGGCCCCTTCGCAACGCTCGGGCCGGCGGGCGCGACGGCGATCGACGCCCTCGGGGCCGATGAACACCACGCTGCGCCCTTGGGGCCGTACGCGAGCGCGCAGGCTCTCGCGCTTCCCGTCGCCGAAGCGCAGCTCCACTGCGATGCGCCCCTTCGTGTCCGGCTCCGGCGCGCGGGCGCACTCGCCGGGCAACAAGCGCAGGTCGCCGACCTTCGCTTCGAGCGCCCGGTCCGGCGACGCGACGACGCACACGCGCGCCGGCTGCTCGATGTGACAGGCGCGTTGGTCTTCGAGCGTCCACCCCTTTTTCGGGGCCGCGCAGGCGCTCAGCGCGAGACCCAGCAGCGCCAGCGGGGCCCACGCCCAGGCGCCGGCTCGCCATCGGGCCCAACTGTGGCACCCTCCCTGGACATGGAGAAGGGGTACCGACCGCGACGCCGACGCGTCAAAGGTAAGCGCACGGGTCGGATCGACCTGGCGTCGGTGGTCTTCAAGCAGCTGCGTCGGCATGTGCCCAGCGAGGCCATCCGCCTCGAGCGACTGCGCGACCAGTGGCCCAAGCTCGTCTCGCCTCGCGTCGCGCGACGCACCTGGCCGGCCCGACTCTTTCGCGGTCAGCTGTGGGTGAACGTGCACGACAACCAGTGGCTACACGAACTCGGATACCTGCGCCAAGAGATCCTCGATCGTCTGCACCGCGAACGGGACTTCGAGAAGGTCAACAGCATCGAGCTGCGCTTGGGTTCGATCCCGCCGGCGCGCGAGGCCCCGCCGCTGCGACCGGAGATCCCGCCGCCGCCGCCCCTACCCTCCGAGCCCGAAGCGGCCACCGTCGACGCCCTCGAGGGGGTCCGCGATCCCCAGCTACGCGCCGCCATGGCCGCCGCGCGTGAGGCCCTCGCGCGTAAATAGGCCCAAAGGCGCCAAAAAGCGCCGCAGACCGCGCGAAATGGGCGCTGGCCGCTGGCCGTCGGGCCCGCTATGTTTGCCCCGATGGAGCCCTCCGAGGCAAAGCGCGTCGCGCGCTGGCGCTACGTCGTCCCGAACGCCATTACCTCCTTTTCACTGTTGGTGGGCGTATTGGCGGCTTTCCGCGCCACGCAGGGGGACTTTCAAGACGCCGGCTGGCTGATCGTCTTGAGCATCTTGCTCGACAAGCTCGACGGCACCGCGGCCCGCCTGCTCGGCTCGACCAGCGACTTCGGCATGCAGCTCGACAGCTTCGCCGACCTCGTCGCCTTTGGCATCGCCCCCGGCGTCACGGCCTTTTGCTTCATCTCGATGGACCCCGAGGGGCTCTTCGCGTGGTGGCACAGCCCCGGCGGCAACATCACGCTGCACGCCATGGTCGCCGTGTACATCCTCGGCGCCTGCTTGCGCCTGGCCAAGTTCAACGTGATGACCGAGCTCGATGGGCCGCAGAAGATCTTCTTCGGCATGCCCACCACCTATGCCGGCGGGGTCATGAGCCTCTCGATGCTGGTCGCGCTCGAGCACATGAACGTGCCCTTCGCGACGGGCGTCCTGCGCGTGCTGCCGGTCATCGCCATGCTCTGCGGCTTTGCGATGGTCTCGAACGCGGTGCTGCCCAAGGTCACGACCCGCAGCAACAAGTTCCTGAACTACTTTCAGATCGTGGCCGTGGCCATCGCCTACGTCTGCGGCTTCACGCGGCACTACCCCGAGTACATGTTCGCGCTCATGAGCTCCTACGGCCTCATCGGCTTTTTGTGGGGCTTCGTGCATCGCGGCGAGTTCCGCGGTGACGACGAGCTCGAAGGTGACGACGACGAGCCGGTCGAAGCCCTCGGCACCAGCTAGACAGCTCCCGGACGCTCGGCGCGGGACTCGACCAGCGGGCGAGCGTTTTTTGGATCCATGTCCACCCATCTCGACGCACTGCAACGCCTGCGCGAGGATCCGAAGCAGCTCGAATCCCTCGCCGACCTCCTGATCGACCACGCCCTCGACCGCCCGCTCGAGGCGCTCGTCGACCCGGCCGAGCTCGCCGCCACCGTAGGCGATGGGCTGCGGGCGATGGCGGCCTCCGAAGGCCTGGAGGCCTGGATCGAAGCTCGGGCGCGCGCCTCGACGACGGGGCTCGAAGAGCTCCGCGGGCCCCTCGGCGAGCGCATCCCCATCACCGCCTTGGCGCCGATGGAAAAGCTCCTCGCCCGCGAGATCACGCCCGATCCGGACTTGGTCCGCACGCTGATCGACCACCCCTCCTTGCGCGAGTTGATGCGCGAGATTCTCACCGCGAACTTGCTGGGCTTTGCCCGCCGCATCAGCGACATGATCCCGGGCGCGGGTCGCTCGGGTAAGGGCGTAGGCGGGCTGCTCGGGGCCGTGGCCAAGAACGTCGCCAACGCGGCCGGCGGCGCCTTCGAAAAACAGATCGAAGAGCGCGCCCGCAGCTTCGCGGAAGACGCCTTGGGCACCGCCGTCGACTCGACCATCGAACGCATGTGCGACCCCAAACAGGCCGGAGAGATGGCGGCGTGGCGCATCGACGTCTTTCGGGCCCTGCTTGCGCAGCCGGTCGAAGAGCTCCTCGACCAGCGCCACAAGTATCCGCCGCGGGCCTTGGCCCAAGACCTCGCGCCCTTGATCCGGGCCTTCGCCGGTTGGTCGCAGCTCGACGCGCAGCTCGAGGCCGGAGCCCGACGCGTGCTCACGCATCATGGCCAGCAGACCGCCCGCGCCTGGCTCGAAGGCTCGGGCCTCGAAGCCGGACTGCGTGACCGGGTCAAAGCCCAGCTCGTCCGCGAAGGCCAGGCGCTCGTCGGCGGCGACGCCTTCGCGGCGTGGATGGGCCAGCTCCTCGAAGCTCGAGAGTGACCCCATGAGTGCACGGCGCGAGATCAGCGGGTGGGGTCGTCACCCATGGCGAGAGGCCGACTGCATCGAGGGCGAGAACCTCGAACGCGCCAGCGTCGACGCCAGCTTGTCGCGCGGACTCGGCCGCGCCTACGGCGACGCCGCCTTGCCCGAGGGTCCCGACGATCGCGTGCTCGTCACCCCCCACGGCGACCGCGTCATCGCCTTCGACGAACAAAGCGGCGTCCTTCGAGCCGAGGCCGGCTTTTCACTGGGCGGTATCGGGGCGCACTTTCCCCGCCGCGGCTGGTTCTCCCCCGTTTCGACCGGCACGCGGCACGTGACCTTGGGCGGCATGGTCGCCTCGGACGTGCACGGCAAGAACCACCACGTGGCCGGCACCTTTGGCCGCCATGTCCGTGCCTTGCGGCTGCGCACCGGCGACGGCCGCATCATCGACTGCGACCGCGAGAATCACCCCGAGCTCTTCTTGGCCACCTGCGGCGGGATGGGGCTGACCGGGCACATCCTCGAAGTCGAGCTCGCCCTCGAAAAGATTCCTTCGCCGTGGATCTTCGAAGAGCACGAGCGCCTCGACAACCTCGAGGAAATCTTCACCGCCTTGCGCCAAGCGAGCGACGACTGGCCCATGACCATGGCCTGGATCGACACCTCGGCGCGCGGCAAGAAGATGGGGCGCGGCGTCATCAACCGCGGGCGCTGGGCCACGGCCGAAGAGGCGCCCCCGCATCCGCCCAAGCCCAGCCGCCGCATCGCCATCCCCTTCGAGTTCCCGAACGGCCTGGCCAATCCCTTTACCTTCCGCATTCTCAACGCCCTGTACTTTCGCAAGGCGAGCCGCAAGATCCAGCGCGGCGTCATCAACCCCGAGTTCTTCTTTTGGATCCTCGACGGCTTCGAGCACTGGAACCGCGTCTACGGGCGACGGGGATTCTTCCAGTACCAAGCGGTGCTCCCCTCCGACCTCGACGTCTTTCGCGCCTTCCTCGAGCGCTTCCAGGCCATGGGGGCTTGCTCCTTCGTCACCGTCCTCAAAGACTGCGGGCCCGAGGGCGAAGGCATGCTCTCCTTTCCCAAGCAGGGCACCAGCTTGGCCCTCGACATCCCCATCAAGAACCCCGCGTGGGCCCTCGAGGTGAACCGCGAGCTCAACCGCTTCACCCTCGAGCACGGCGGCCGCATCTACCTCGCCAAAGACGCCTTCACCCAGCCCGAGGAGCTCGCGGCCATGTACCCGCAGCTCGAGGCCTGGAAAGAGGTCCGCCGCGAGTACGACCCCAAAGGCAAGATTCGCTCGGCCCTGTCGGCGCGCTGCGGGCTGGACCTCTAGGCGGGGCTCGGCCGCATCCCTACTTTACTCTTCTTCGGACGCGGCCTCGGGCGACGGCAGCGGGAACAGCACGCCCAGCAGCTGGGCGAACACGCCACGCGTGTAGGCGAAGTACACGAGGGTCGCCACCAAGTAGAGCGTGAATGCCGATGTGATGCTCACGTTGAAGAAGTAGTAGTAGTTGTCTTCGACGAGCGAGCGCATGCACCACAAGTTTGCGCCGAAGAGCCCGATGAGCATGGCGGCGCCTCCAGGGCGGAGGAGATCCGGCCGCCACAAGGTCACCAACAAGGCGAAGACGATGAAGTAGTAGCCCGTCGTCTCGAGCTGACAGAACATGATCGTGAGCCCCGCCAACACCGCCGCCTGGTGGTCCTCGAGTCGTGTGGACGCCCAAAGCCCCACCGCGATCAACGAGAGGGCCAGCAAGCGATAGCTGTCGCGGATCCCTTCGAAGGCCTTTGCCTTTGACGAGGCCGAGGTCCCGGTCTTGGTCCGGACGCGGCCATAGTCGACGAAGTTGAACTTGAGCCCGACCCCGTAGCCCGGAAAGCGTCCGCGCACGTTGTGGGTCTCCATGTTCTCGAAAAAGCTCGTGTAGGCGCCCACGCCCCGCGCGGAGCTTGCCCCCGCCGTCCCGAAGAGCACCGCGGCCACCGCCGCCCCCAGCACGAAGACACGGAAACGGACGGGAAACTCCCGAGATCGCCACCATTCGACGGCGCCTTTGGCCGCGAGACCGAGCATGAAGACGAGCGGAAAGACGTTCATCGCCGTGCTCGCCGTGAGCCAAAAGCCCGCCCATCCGTAGCGCCGCCGCCCCAGGCACGCGACACCCAAAAACAAGCTCATCGACCAAAAGTGACGAAAGAAGGATCCCCCGTTGGTCGAGTAGCGGTCGCAGGCATCGACGAAAAAGAAGAGCGCAACGGTCAGTCCGAGCCGCCAACCAAAGGCCCAGACCATCGCGCCCAAGCCGATGCACAAAAAGGCGATGTCGATGAGCGGGACCTGAGCCAAGGTGGCTGCGCTCAGGTCGATGTGGTTGGCCACCCACCCCGCGATGACCGAGTGACTCGGCGTCCCGTTGTAGCCAAGGTCCCGCATCATGTGCGCCACGGCCCGGTAGCGATTGCCCTCGCCGTACACCGCGAGGTCCGACTTGAACTCTTCCCAGCGCTCCGGCGTGAACTGGGCCTCGCACGAGGCTTGTGCGCGCAACTCCCCCACCTTCGCCCCTTTGTAGCTGTCGAGGTGCTTGGTCTTGGCGCTGTCCGGGATCTGGGGGACCGCCTGGGCGGTGCAACGATAGAGATCGTAGTAGTCGATCTCGTCGTAATACTTGGGCCCCAGCAGGTAGTGATAGGTATCCCAGCGGTGCGAGTAGTTGGCGTTGCGGAGCCCGTGGACGGCGGAGAAGTAGTAGAGCCCGGACCCCGCGACCATCAACATCAATGCGCCGATGGTCGCCCGCCGACCCAAGCCTCCGCGCAACCAGGCGACGCGACGAAGCACGAAATAGGCCGCGACCGCCAAGGTGGCCCCGAGCGCCAGGCGGTAAAAGCCGAGCTCCTCTTGGTCTTTGGTCCAGCGGGGTTGGGGCCAGGGCTGGCTGGGGTCGGACTCCCAACCCACCAGGTAGATGGCCATCGCCGCGAAGATGCTGCCAAAAAAGAGCAGGGCTCCGAGTGCGCGGCGTCGGGCCCGGGCGTCCCCCTCGGCCGCGGAGCCTCGCGCCTCGACGATCCAACTCTCGACGCGCGCGCGGAGACTCTGGCCGCCCAAGGCCCCTGAGGTGGCGTCGGTCATCGTGGGATTGCCGCCATACCACGGCCGGTGTTCCCCTCCAAGAGGAGCTGGGACTCAGCGCGGTGCGTCGCCGGCGATGGTGATCCGCTCTAGTTTGCGATTTGCGGGCCAAAAGTCGTTGACCGGCCGGTGCAGGGTGCTGCGGTTGTCCCAAAAGGCGATCGAATTTGATGCCCACTGAAAGCGACACGTGAATTCGGGCGTCTCGAGGTGCTCGAACAAGAAGGCGAGCACGGCATCCGACTCTGCCTCGGGCAGCTCCACGATTCGCGTGGTGAAGAGGCGGTTGACGAACAGGGCCTTGCGACCGGAGACGGGGTGAGTTCGCACGACCGGATGAAGGACCGGCGGGTTCGCCTCGATGGCCGGCCGCAATCGCTCCATCGCCCCGGGCTCGGCGAGGGTGTGACGAAAGCCGTGCGCGAAGCTGTGGCTCGCCCGCAGGCCTTCCAAGTAGGACCTCATCCGCGCGGATAGTCCGTCCCAAGCGGCGAAGAGGCTGGCCCACATTGTATCGCCGCCCCGGTCGGGCACGACCTTCGCCCGCAAGATCGAACCCAGCGGCGGCCTCGCTTGGAAGGTCATGTCGGTGTGCCAGGTGTCGATCTTTGGGGGTGCCTCGGGCGTCACCTCGAGCACGTTGATGAGGTCGAAGCCCTCCACCGTCGGATAGGCGGGATGGGCCACCGGCTCACCAAAGGCGCGAGCAAGCGCGAGGTGGTGCGCAGGCTCGATGTCTTGGTCGCGAAAGAACAGCACCTGGTGCTCGACCAAAGCGGCGTGCAGCCGCTCGAACGTCGCCGCGTCCAGGGGATTGCGCAGATCGATGCCCCGCACCTCCGCGCCGATCCTGGCCGAGATCGGATGGAACGAAATTCCCGCCAAGGGCACATCTTAGCTCGGCCGGAGCCTCCCGCGCACACAAAAGCCCGGCCAACCCGCACCGGCCCCTCCCAAAGCCTTGCGCGAAATTGAGCCGACCAAACTGCCCCTTGCGAATCGAGGCAATAGAAACCGCCACCTACCGTGATCGATGTCCCATCTCGTGGCACCTGCCGTTCGCCCACGACGGGACACTCAATTCACTTGAGCACCTCGCCTCGCATTATTCCCATGAACGATGCCCTCCAGCGCATCAAGGCCTGCATCAATTCGCTGGCCCGCCGTGCCCGTCTCCCGCGAATCGAGACCTCCGCTTGGATCCGCATTGCGGCTGCCGTCGGCATGGTGGTGTGGGGGTGGATCATCTTTGGGGCCACGGGGCACGACGACCCCCACATCACCTATTGGGCGGCCTACACCCTCTCGGACTGGGGTGAGATCATCAACCACTCCGGGGAGCGCGTCGAACAAAGCTCCAGTCTGACGCACACCACCTTGCTCGCCTTGGGTCGCCGCCTGACGGGGGCCGAGGTCCCCACCCTCGGCCACTACATGACCCTGGGCGCCGCGGTCCTCACCCTCTTGCGACTCGGTGCCCTCGTCGAGCCCGACCAAGCACCCCGTGCCTCCATCGCCGCGGTGGCCCTGGCCAGTGCCCCCCTCGTCGTCTACTGGTCACTCGGCGGGCTCGAAGGCCCGATCTACGCGTGGCTGGGGGTCGAGTTGATGATCGCCTTGCGGGCGTGGCGTCGCAGCGAGCCGAGATTCCCCCCCCGGCGCGTGGTCCAGTTCAGCCTCGTCGCCCTCGCCTTCGTCGCCGCCCGCCCCGAGGCCCCCATCTTGCTCATCTGCACGATGCTTGGACTCTTGGGCGCGTGCGCGCTGGGATCCAGAGAACAACTGCCCCGACTGCTGGTGGCGACGGCGATCGTGGTGGTGGCCGCGGCCCTCATCACATGGTGGCGCTGGCAGTATTTTGGCCGCCTCTTTCCGCAGCCCGTGGCCGCGAAGATGGGCGGCGGGGTCACGACCGCGGCTTTGCTGGGCGGCTGGCGCTACTTCGTGAGCTTCACGGGGCGGGTCGAGACCGCGGTCCTCGGCCTCGGACTCGCCATGAGCCTGACCTCGCTGCGCCGCCTGATCCGAGAGGGCGAGTTGGAGACCCTGATGGCCCTCGCCATGTCCGTCGGTGGGATCTGCTTCGCGATCCTCGTGGGGGGCGACTGGATGGTGGGTTCCCGGTTCTTGGCTCAAATCGCCCCTTGGATGGCCGTGCTCATGATGCGCTGCGTCCCTTTCGAGGCCATGCGGACGAGCTTGCGAGCGGGCCTGGCCGTGGGCTTGATCCTGCTCAACGGCGCCTCCGGAGTCGACTTCGCCGCACGCAGCGCCAAGTCCATGCCCTTTTGGATGCGCCCCAAGGTCGAGGCGCTCTCCCATGCCGCCCGCGGTGACCTCGAATACACCTTCTCCGAGCGCACCAACGTCAACCACGCGCGCGACACTTTCATGATCGATGACCTCGACACCCTGGTGGGGGAGATCGCCCGACGGGAAGGCCGGGTCAAGATCCTCAGCTTGCAAGCGGGGATGGTCATGTACCACATCGCCCGTCGCCACTTTGGGCAGGTCGAGTTCTACGACCGCGCCGGCCTCGTCGATCGTCACTACGAGGAGATCGGCAAGAAGTACGGCATCGAACACAACACGCTCGGCTTGAAGATGTCGCAGGCCGATTTCTTTCGCATCGCCAAAGCCGAGTCCGACGAGGTCCGCGAGGAACTCTTCCGCCCGCACATCATCTTCGACCTCTACCCGGCCGCCGAGGCGGCGGCACGCCGCAACGGCTACGTCACCGTCTACGTTCAAGAGGGCCGGATCAGCGCAAGAGCCGATCCCGATCCGCGCTGTTTGCTCGAGCCGGACGAGTTGTCGCCCGACGCCACCGCGCAAGAGCGACAACAACACGCCATCTCGACCGACATGACCCGGCGCAGGTACCGGCCGCTCCCAGCCTACTGGACGGCAGGCCGAAACATCTACGAGTTCATCGCCTTGCGCGAAGACATCGCCATCGAGCTCGGCTACCTGGTCGAGGCACCCAAACCCAAGCGAAAGAAGGGCGCGAAGAAGGGCACGCCCCCGCCCATGAAGTACGTACCCGGCCCGCGCGAGCGGGTTCGCCTGGACCTCGCCAAACTCTGGAAGCAGATCCGTCCCGTCCCCTCGCCCGCGGAGCCATGCGAACAGGGGCTGGACACCGACGGCGAAAACGACGGCGAAAGCGGCGACGAGAGCCATGAAGGCACCCGTTGAGACTCGCGCCCCACGCGCGAATTGTGCTTGCACCTAGGCACGCACCGAGGCGCTTGCGAGGCCCGTGAGCTCAGCCCTAGGCTGGGCCATGCGTCGTAGCTTAGGCCTTCTCGCCTTGCTCCCCTTGGCCACCGCGGTCGCGTGTTCCGATGATGTGAGCGGAGTCGACTCCGGGACGGAGACCTCCGAAAGCGAGACCTCGGAGTCCGAGGGCGAGGCCGAGGGCGAAGCTGAGGGCGAAGCTGGCGAGGAGACTTCCGGTGACGGTGATGGGGACGGTGATGGGGACGGCGATGGCGATGGTGATGGCGACGGTGATGGCGACGGCGATGGCGACGGTGACGGTGACGGCGACGGCGACGGTGATGGCGATGGGGACGGTGACGGCGATGGCGACGGTGATGGCGATGGCGATGGTGATGGCGATGGTGACGGTGATGGCGATGGCGACGGTGATGGCGACGGTGATGGCGACGGCGATGGTGATGGCGATGGCGATGGCGATGGCGACGGTGATGGCGATGGCGATGGCGATGGCGATGGCGATGGCGATGGCGACGGTGACGGCGATGGCGATGGCGACGGTGATGGCGATGGCGACGGTGATGGCGATGGCGACGGCGATGGCGACGGCGACGGTGATGGCGACGGAGATGGCGACGGCGACGGTGATGGCGATGGCGACGGCGACGGTGACCCCCTCGCCTGCGGCAGCGACGTGATCGGCTGGCCAGGCGACCCGGCGACGCCGGACACCTGCAGTTCGACCATCTGCGACACCGCGCCGGCCAACAGCTGCCTCGACAACGACACCCTGCGGATCTACGAACCCGCCGGCACCTGCCACGAGGGCAGCTGCACCTTCCGCTACCTGGACGTCAAATGTGACCCCGGCGAAAGCTGCTCGGCCGGCGCCTGCTCGGCCCCCGACTGCGGTGGGTCGGCCTGCACGAGCCCTCCCGCCGACGAGTGCCTGCCCGACAACTTCACCTTGCGCACCTACTGGCCCGAGGGCACCTGCGCGGGGAGCTGCGACTATGCGAGCTGGGACATCTACTGCAGTGACGGATGCTTTGGCGGCAAGTGCCTCTTGCAGTCGGATCTGCGCTCGGACTTTTGGCAGCCCGACTTGAACGGTGACGACGTCGACTTGCGCCCGGTGGGCGCAGGCAGCGTCGAGCGACTCGTCGTCGACGGCGGCACCATCTCGCTCGAGTGGCCGACCGCCCGCGGCTACATGACGGCCGAGGTCGAAGCGTCGGCCGGTACGACCGCCGGCTTCGATCGCTACAGCGACGGACGTGCCGTCGTCGCCTACCCCTTCATCACGGCGGGTCCCGATCAGCTTCGCGTCGAGACCCAAGACGCCGTCAACGCCACCACCTTCTCCGAGGAGATCATCGCTTTTGGCGAGGGGGTCGCGGCGCCTTCGGTCATGGTGACCCCCGGCGACGACCTGCGGATCGCCTACCTCGACGGCAGCCCCCTGGGCCTTTGGATCGGCGAGCGCCCCAACGGCGGGAGCTGGTCCACGACGCGCATCGCGGATGTCCCCTCCACCCTGGTGGACCCCGACATTCAGCTCCTGCGCGACGCCGACGACACCATGCACATCCTGGTCGGCGACCTCTACTTGACCTGGGCCGACCAACCCGCCGGGGTCTACGCGCGCGGCCAGGTCGGCGGCGCCTGGAGCGTCCACGAGATCGACGACCTACGGATCTCCAAGCAGGCCCTCGGCCGCGACGAGCAAGGCGACCCGGAGTTCGTGTACACGGCCGTCCAGTTCCGGACGAACAATCCCCGCTCGCAAGCCCGTATGGCCCACCTCGAGGGCCCCGCCCCTCGCCTCGAGGTCATCGAGGGACTGACGTCGACGCTCTCGAACAGCAGTTCTCAATACCTGCACGCCGGGGCCAGTTCTGGAGATGTACAGGTCGTGCGCAGCGACGGTTGGAGCTTTTGGCGGAACTTCGAGGGGCGCTGGGAACGGGCATCCTTGATCGGCGAAGCCGTCGGTGCCGTCTTCCTCAACGAAATCGATCGCCCCGTCTACTTCGGCGCAAGCGGTGACTACTTGATGGACCACGCGTGCACGCCTCAGTGCAACAACAAGACCTGCGGCCCCGATGGCTGCGGCGGTAGTTGCGGGCAGTGCGGTGGCGGCGAGACCTGCTCCACCTCACAGACCTGCTCGACACTACGCTGGGAAGACATCCCGACCGAGTTTCCCGGCCTCGACGCCGCGCATTGGTCCGCGGCCCAAGACGCCTTCATCTTGCTGTCGGGGGGTGGCCCACCCCGGGAGATCCGCGGCAACGTGGGCAACTGGAGCGATGGCCTCATCGCCCCGAGCGGCACGCACAACTACTACAGCTCGACCTCCAACGGCACGCAGACCGTGTTTCACAGCCGCTTCGTGAACTCGTGGATCGACGAGGGCAGCGGCTGGAGCGCGATCGGTGTCCTCAACACGGACATCGACCGTGTGAAGTGGGGCCCCGACGGCAACCTGCACGCCATCTACCCGGTGGAACAAGGCAACGACAACTACAGCGACTGGTGGCACACGAGCTGGGACGGCAACAGCTGGAGCACACCGGTCAAGCTCGGCAACCAAGTCGAGACCATCTGCTCCTTCATCGGGCAGTACGACTGGCTGTGGGACAGCGCCGGCAACATCCACATCGTCTACCAGTACTACGACAACATCTTGGGCTCGGGCTGCTCGAGCTTCAACACCCCCGTTTTGTGGCGCACCAACGAGAGCGGTTTTTGGGCGGAGTCCACCGTCAGCGGCCTCAACTCCCAGAACCTCAGCATCGCCATGGGTCCCGACGACGAGCTGCACGTGAGCTTCGGCATCGGTACCTCGAACCCCCGCTACTGGTTCCACCGCGACCTGACGGCGACCTCACCAACTTGGCAAAACGAGGGCAACGCCTACTGGGACGGGCAGGCGGGCTACATGGTCCAAGGCGAGGATGGCCGCGCCTACTTCGTCGACCGCTACGCCCCGAGCTTCGAGGAGGCGGCCGTCTACCGCTGGGAGGGGACGAACTGGAGCTTGCAAAACAACGTGCCGGACAACGAGCCGACCTTGAGCCAAGGCTGCCCCGAGCCGCACTACTTCGGCGAAGAGTACGAGACGAACGTGAACCACCTCGTCCACTGGTGGTGATCGACCGTCCCCACTCGGGCGCGAAGGTGACGATGCTGCTGCGGGCCTCACTGACCACTCCCTTGGCCGCGGCCTTGGCCTTGGCCTTGGTCGCGTGCAAACCCGCGAGCGAGTCGCAGCCGCCTTGCGAGCAAGCCGCCGAGGGCACGCTCGTCTTGCCGCTCGGCGATTCGCTCACGCGGGGCAAGGACGACGAGCCGAGCTACCGCTACCACCTCGCCCAGCTACGTCCGGAGCTGCGGACGATGGGCACGCGTAGCGGCGGCGGCGGTGGACGTGAAGACGACGGCGTGCACTTCGACCTGGACCGCTACGACTTTGGTGCCTGCCCCCACGAAGGCCACGGCGGCTACACCTGGGCGCAGCTCGATGCGGGTTTCGACGACTGGGCGGCGAGCTATGAGGCCGCACCGCAGGTCATCTTGCTCTTGGCCGGCACCAACGACGCCTTTTACGGCGAGCCCACGGCCGAGTCGGTCGCTGCGGCCCAGTCTCTCGTCACGCGACTCGACGCGCGCTTCCCCGAGGCACAGCTTTTGGTCGGCCTCCCGCCGCCAGCGCGTGACCCGGAGGTCGACGCGGCCCTCGTGGCCCTCGAGACCGAGCTGGTCCCCGCCCTGGCGGCCTTGGACCTGGAGATCGACATGGACTTCGTCGACCTCGGCGAGGGTTTCGATCCGGAGACGATGCTGCAATCCGACGGCTTGCACCCGAACGCGGCCGGCGACGCCCACCTCGCCGCGCAGTGGAACGCGGCCTGGCCCCCGGTCGAGTAGGGCTAACGCCGCGTCGCCGCCACCAAGCTGCGGACCTTCTCGCCCAGCGCCGCGGCGCTCTCTCGGCCGGCTTCGACCAGGGCGCTGCCGACCACGACGCCGTCGACATGCGGGGCCAAGGCGGCCACCTGGGCCGGCTCCCGAATGCCGAAGCCGACGGCCACCGGCAGCTCGCCCGCGGCGCCCTTGAGCTCGGTGAGCGCCCCTTGCAAGCCTGCATCTTCGGCGTCGAGGGCGGCCCCGGTGACCCCGGTCAGGCTCACGGCGTAGACGAAGCCGCTGCTGGCCTCGATGATCTTCGCACGCCGCTCGGCCGTGCTCGTCGGCGCGACCAGGCCCACCCAGTCCAAGCCGGCTTCGCGCGCCGGCGTGCGCAGCTCGGCCGCGGCTTCGGGGGGCATGTCGACCAAGAGCAGGCCGTCGATGCCCGCTTCGCGCACCCGGGCGATGGTCGTGCTCGCCGCACGGCGCAGCAGCGGGTTCGCGTAGCTGAACAGCACGATGGGGGTCTCGAAGCGGGCGCGCACTTCGGCCGCCAGCTCGAGCACGCCCGCGAGGGAGCTGCCCGCGCGCAGGGCCCGGACCATCGCGCTTTGAATGCTCGCGCCGTCGGCCGTCGGATCCGAAAAGGGCACGCCGAGCTCGAGCACGTCGAGTCCGGCCTCGCACGCGGCGAACAAGCGCTCGCGGCTGCCCTCGCGCTCGGGGTCGAAGGCGGTCAGGTAGCCGATGAAGGCCGCGCGCGACTCGGCGCGGGCACGGGCAAAGGCCTCGGCGATGCGACTCATCGGGCCCCCTCCCCTCGTCCGCTCTCGCGCACCATCGCCAAGGTCTCCGGGTCGACGGCATCCATCACCGTGTGCATGTCCTTGTCGCCCCGACCGCTCAAGTTCAGCACGATCGAAGGGTCGTCGAGCCCCTCGGCGCGTAGGCTCTCCAAGATCGCGGGCAAGGCGGCCAAGGCATGGGCCGTCTCGAGCGCGGGGATGATGCCCTCGCTGCGCGACAAGAGTTGCAGCGCCGCGAGGGCCTGCTGGTCGTCGACGGCGAAGTAGCGCGCGCGCCCCGAGGTGTGCAGGTGCGCGTGCTCGGGTCCGACGCCGGGGTAGTCCAAGCCGGCCGAGATCGAGTGTGCCTCTTGCAGCTGTCCGTCGGCGTCTTGCAGAACCAGCGAGCGCATGCCGTGAAAGACCCCGACCGCCCCGCGCGCCATGGTCGCCGCGTGCTTTTGCGTGTCGACGCCCGCCCCGGCCGCCTCGACCCCGAACAGGCGCACGCCCGGGTCGTCGACAAAGGCCGCGA
>JAUIJR010000603.1 GCA_030431075.1 Polyangia bacterium
CATCTCCATCTCCATCTCCATCTCCATCTCCATCTCCATCTCCATCTCCATCCCCGTCTCCGGCCGAATCCGTTGTTGCCTCCGTGCTTGCAGACGTCGAGTCCTCGGGTTCATCGTCGTCACCGCACGCAAGAACCGAGCCCGAGAACACCACGATGACCCAGCCCGCGATAGGAACTCGCACTCCGCGACGGTAGCACGCCGACCGAGTTTGGGCGCCCCGCGCGACGCGTCTTCGCCTAGACCTCGTCGAAGGTGAAGGGGCGCAGCACCTCGAGGCGCTCGGCCGGGTCCTCACCGTAGAGGTACCAAAGGGTGCAGGCGATCGAGCTCAGCAGCGAGTTGCCGTCTTGGGGCGTGAAGCAAAAACCGGTGAGGGTCTTGCCGTCTTCGCTGACGTGCAGGGCCTTGGGCGGCAGCACCGTCTCGTTGAGGATGCGGCCGTAAAAGCCATGGTCGCGGCCAAAGCTGAAGACCTCGGCCGCCGAGAGCTTCTCGGTCAGGGCCACGCGGTCGTTGGCTTCGAGCTTCTCGACGCACTTCTCGTGCGTGGTCGGCTCGTCGAGCTCGATGCAGAACTGCAGCAGGTGCATGTACTGCGTCGGCAGCTTCATCGCGCTCGAGAAGAGGTTGAAGTCGTAGCCCAGCGTTTGGAAGACGTGCCAGGCATCGCGGGCGTGGTGGGTACCGAAGCGCGGGTCGCCGTGCTTGCCGACCTCGGGGGCCGGGATGAACTGGTCGGGCTGCGAGATGTCGGTGGCCCGGCGCAGGCACACGAAGCGGGCCGACTCGATGCCGGTCTTCCCCTTCGAGTTTTCGCCGAGGGTTTTGAGCAGCACGCAGATGTTGTGCGTGTTGCAGCTGACGATCTGCACGAAGCGCTCGCTGAGGTCGATGGCCTCGTCGTTGACGCCACGCGCGTACTGGCGGCCAAAGCCGAACTCGCTGCCCTGGGCCATGTAGACCTTGGGGCCGTCGATCTCCATGTACTGGGGCTTGAGCTTGTTGCCGACCGGGGTGCAGTCGATGACCACGGTGGCGCGGGCGATGGCCTCGCGGGCTTCGTAGCTCACCGCGTGTCCCATCTTCTCGAACTCTTCGCGCTTGTCGGCGTCGGTTGCGAGCAAGGCGCCGCGGCGCAGCATGCTGTTGACCTTGCCGCGCTCGCGCGTGAGCGGGGTGCGCTTGTGGAAGGTGACTTCGTCGATGCCCCAGGCGTCTTTGAAGTGGCAGAACAATCCGATCAGCGGCTCGCCGATCGTTCCGGTTCCGATGATGTGCACCACCTGCTTTTGCGCGGCCGACATGGGCGCCTTAAAGCGCCTCGGGCCGGCTCCGGTCAAGCCAGAAGCCGCCCCGAGAGGCCCGCGTTGCGAGCTCGGGGGCTGAGCCCCCTCACACGAGCGCTTTAGACACCCAAAAGCTCGCGGACGCTCTCCGAGACCATGGCCGTGGGAAGGCACATGCGGGCGCCGGCGTTGCGGGCGGTCGTGCGGATCGCGTCGGTCGGGCTGTCGTGCACCGCGATGATCTGCGGTTTCGAGCGGGTGGCCGCCAGCTTGCGGATGACCTCGGAGGACTCCACGTCGGGGACGCCGAGGCTCAAGATCACGTGCTTGGGCGGCGCCGCTTGGGCCACGAGCAGAGCGTCGGCCGCGGTCTGCGCCGTGAGCACCTCGACCTTGGGCTTGGCGTTGCCGAGCTCATCGCGGATCCGCGCGCGGAAGTCCGCGTTTTGGGTGACGACCAGGACCTTGTCGACCCCGTCGCCGCCGGTGGCCTTGGCGGCCTCGTCTTGCAGCTCGAAGGCCTCGATGACGCGGTTGCGGACCTCGGTGACGTCGAGGGGCTTGCGCAGGCAGGCCACGGCCCCCGCGTTCAAGATCCGCTTGGTGTTGGCCTCGGTGTAGTAGCCGGTGATGGCGATGACCTCGGTGTCCTTGGTCATCTTGTCCTTCTTGAGGCGGTTGCAGACCTCGAAGCCGTCGACGCCGGGCATCATCAGGTCCAAGAAGATCAGCTGTGGCCGAAAGGTCGCCACCAAGCGACCCGCGTCGAAAGCGTCGCGGGCGACCTCGACTTCGAACTCGCCGCTCAGGTCGCGAACGACATCGCCGACCAGATCCAAGACCACCGGCTCGTCGTCGACGACGAGCACACGCCCAACCTCGGATCCGGTGGGCACGTTGAAGGGGATGCCGCGCTCTTTGCAGACCTTCTCGAGGTCTTCGCGGCGGACGCGTCGGTGCCCACCCACGGTCTTGAAGGCCGGGATGAGTCCGTCCTCGATCCAGCGAATCACCGTGGTGGGGGTGACACAACAGATCTTGGCGACGTCGTGGGTGGAGTAGGTGTCCTTGACGGGGGGCGTGCGTCCGCGAGCCATGGGCTTGGTTCGGTTCTCGGTTCGATGATCGGATCCGCGTCGGGATCCGGGAGCGCGGCGAGGGCGGCGCCGCGGGTTGCCTCGGAATTTTGCTCCGGGGCGCTGCGTGGATTGTGTGCTTTGTTCGCTTTTGCCCGAGCCGAGTTACCTCGCCGCCTTGCCGTCCTTGGGGAGCCGCACGATGAAGTGCGCTCCCTCCCCTGGCTTGGACTCCAGGAGGATATCACCTCCGTGGTCCCGCACGATGCCGTAGCTGATGCTCAAGCCCAAGCCGGTGCCCTTGCCGATGGATTTGGTGGAAAAGAAGGGATCGAAGATGTTGTCGCGGATCTCTTCGGGAATCCCCGGCCCCTCATCCCGCACGGAGATACGGGCATCGCCGTTAGGCTCCGCCCACAGCGCGA
>JAUIJR010000089.1 GCA_030431075.1 Polyangia bacterium
CGGCGACGGCGACGGCGACGGCGACGGCGACGGCGACGGCGACGGCGACGGCGACGGCGACGGCGACGGCGACGGCGACGGCGACGGCGACGGCGACGGAGACGGAGACGGAGACGGAGACGGCGACGGCGACGGCGACGGCGACGGCGACGGCGACGGCGACGGAGACGGAGACGGCGACGGAGACGGCGACGGCGACGGCGACGGCGACGGCGCTCCCTGAACCCATCGATAGATCACCACGACGGAGGGCGGGGCCAACCCCGCCCTCTTTCTTTTTGCGCCCCTTTGGTCGGGGCAACTCCCCTCGTATCTTTCTCCCGTGCGCCCCTCCAGCCCACCGCCGCTCTCCGTGGCGCCCATGGTCGATCGCAGCGACCGCCACTTTCGCCGGATGATCCGGGCACTAACGCGCGAGACGCTGGTCTACACCCCGATGATCACCACCCACGCGATCTTGAGAGGGGATCGCGAGCGAATCTTGGCCTTCGATCCGGTCGAGCACCCGCTGAGCTTGCAGCTCGGTGGGGACGATCCTCGAGACCTCGCACGCTGTGCGCAGATCGCCGAGGCCCTCGGCTACGACGAGGTCAACCTCAACGTCGGCTGCCCCTCCTCGCGCGTCCAAGGCGGCAACTTTGGGGCCATCCTCATGCGCGACCCGCCGCGCGTCGCCGCGTGTGTCGCGGCCATGCGAGAGGCGGTTTCGATCGAAGTCACCGTCAAACACCGGATCGGTGTCGACGAAATCGACAGATACGAAGACATGCTCGAGTTCGTGGACACGGTCGCCCAAAGCGGCGCCCGACGCTTCACCGTGCACGCACGCAAGGCCTGGCTCTCGGGCCTGAGCCCCAAACAAAACCGAAACGTCCCGCCTTTGCGACACGCCGAGGTCCACCGCCTCAAGCGCGAGCGCCCCGAGCTTTGGATCGAGACCAACGGTGGGATCACCGACCTCGACGCGGTCGAGACGCAGCTCGAGTCCGTCGACGCGGTGATGATCGGCCGCGCCGCCTGGGACACGCCCATGATCTTTGCCGCCGCGGACCGACGGATCTTCGCTTCCGCGGCACCCGACCCCGAGTTCGAGTGGGTCGTCCGCGAGTACGCCAGCTACGCCGCCCGGGAGCTGGCGGCCGGAACTCGACCCGTGGGGGTCCTGCGCAACTTCTTGAACTTGGCCCACGGTCGTCCCGGCGCGCGCCGATTCAAACGCGGGATCTCGGCTTTGGCCCAGCGCCCGCCCGAAGGCGCGGGAGCCCTCGAGACGGCCATCGACGCGCTCTTGGCCGAGCTTCGCGAGCTCGCGGGAAGCGGATGCACCCCTGGTGCGTTGGCGCCCCCGTGAGCGAGCTTTTGGGCACGGCCATCCTGGGCGCGGGCGCCTTTGGGCTGACCTTGGCCTGGTGGGAACGGGGCTGCGGGCCGCCCTCGGACCAAGTCCGGCTCGCGCCTTGGGTCTTTTTACGCCTGGTCGCCGGGATGTGGATCTTGGCCTTGTTCGTGGCGGGCCCGCGCGCGAGCGTCCTCGACTGGAGCTTGGCGCCACTCGCTGCGCTCGCTGCCTTTCCTTGGGCGGTGACGGCTCTCGTCATCCGGAGCTTCGGGAGGGTCCCGCGGGGGATGGCCGCCCTCGCCGCGGCCAACTTCGGCGGCGATCCGCGTCGGGCGACCCGCGTCGCCACGCTGATGGCCGCCGATCGACGCGGGGACACGGCCGCCCTCACGCGCGACGCCTCGCAACGCGGCCCCGACCGCGTCGCCGCCCTCTCGCGCGCTGCGCTGGCCCTGCATCGCGGAGATGCCCGCCGGGCCCGAGCCGAACTCGAGGCCTGCACCGACTTTGAGACCCCCTTCGAAGCCCCGCTCCGCCAATGGCACGGCCAGCTGTGTCGTCGCGCCGAGGCGGCGAGCGTCGCCGCGACCATCGACGCACGCGAACTCTTGGCCCCGTGGATCCACGGCCTCGACCACCCCAAGGCCGCCCATGCTTTGCGCGCATGGGCGAAGGAGCTCGAGGCTCGAGCTCTCGACGCGCCCGCGCTCTACGGCGCTTGGCGACGAGAACTCGCGGAGCTCGGCGGCCTCCCGACGCCGCCCGGCGCAAACTTCGGTGCCGACCTCGTCGCCCTCGAAAGTCGCCTCGAAGATCCGCGGACGCGCGCGAGCTGGGAGTGGGACAGCTGGGTGGAGCTGCGTACCGTCCTGGCCAAAGGGACGGGCAGCGAGGCGGCCTTGCGGCTCGCGCTCGCGGAGCCGGCCCTCGTGGCCCTGGCCGTTCGCGCCTGGGCCGAGCCCGAAGGGCGTGCCTTCGCGGCCGCGATCTTGAGCTTCTTGCAGGACGTGGCCCTCTCGGTGCACGACGGCGCCCGAGCCGAGCGCGCCCGGGCAAACCTGTTCTTGGCCGCCTGAGGCTTCGTGCCCCGCGCATCTGCGCGCTGCGGCAATTCGCCACGTGCCCGAATGAATCGGAGGCGGCGAAGTGCCGTCTAGACGCCACTTCGCGCTTGGTACGCAGGTTGCACAAGCCGCCCCCGTGCCCCGTTCCGAGTGGGCACCGCATCCGGTGACGCCATGACCAACCCCAGCAGCCCAACCCTCGACTACCTCGAAGTCCCCTGCCTCGACGCCGAGGTCTTTGGCGATCTGCTGAGCTTGGCCGCTCGTCGGCCGGACTTCTTGGGGCAGATGGTGGCCCGCTTCATCGACCATGGGCAGCGCAGCCTGATCCGGCTGAGCGATGCGGCGAAGCGACGGGACTTTCAAGAGGCCAGCTTCGTGGCCCACACCCTCAAAGGCGCGGCGCGACAGATCGGCGGAAGCTG
Source organism: Polyangia bacterium (assembly GCA_030431075.1). Classification (GTDB taxonomy): domain Bacteria; phylum Myxococcota_A; class Polyangia; order Nannocystales; family Nannocystaceae; genus JAUIJR01. The sequence goes on from JAUIJR010000089.1 coordinate 2,829, forward strand.
CCTCGCGCACGAGTGCGAGGGCTTGGTCCAAGCTTGCGAGCGCAACACCCTCGAAGAGCTCGAACTGTTCATCGACCGCGTGCGCCGAGCCCACGCGCGCACGGTCACCGAGCTGCTGGCGCACGACACCCTCTTGCACTGACCCGCGCGTGCAGGAGAGGGACTCGCCCGCCGCTCAGCCGCGGCGCAGGCCCAAGGCCTCGGGTGACTCGCCCGCCTCGAGGGCCGCGCGCAGGGCCTTTTCTTCGGCCGCGAGCTTCGCAATCTCGTCCAAGGCGCGCTGGGCGATGGCGCGCTGCTGCTTGTAGCCGGCCGGCCCCGCCTCGAGATCGCCGTAGTCGACGGGCGCCCCGAACACGACGATCACGTGGTCGTCCGTGCGACGAAAGTTGCGCTTGAGCTGCCCCCAAAAACTGTTGCCGAGCCCGTTGATGAACACGGGCAGCACGGGCACCTCGGCCTCGCTCACGATGCGCCCGAGTCCCGCTTGGGCAGGCAAGAGCGCGTAGGGGTCCTCGCCTTGGTTGCGCCGCCCCTCGGGATGGATGCCGACGGCCGAGCGCGTGTTTTGCAGCGTCCAGACCATCTCCGACAAGGCCGTGCGGTTGAGCGAGGCCCGCTTCCGATCGCGGAAGACCGGCGGGTACATCGACCAAAAGCTCATGATGCCGTTGACGAAAAATCCGAGAGCCCGGTCGTAAAAGAAGTTCGACCGAACCGGAAACAAGATGCGCCGCCTCAGACCGTGCCGAAAGAGGATCATCGAGACGACGAACAAGTCGAAGTAGCTGCGATGGTTGGACGCGATGACGAAGGCGGGAATTTCCTCGAAGTCCGGCAGGCGGTCCAAGCCGGCGACCTTGCGAAGGTTGCGAGAGCCCAGGTGCACCCACAACGCGCCGGGCTTGCGCTGAAACCAGCCGCACAGGCGGTGCATCCAGCGCGTGGTCGTGGACCAACGGCAAAAGCGGATGTTCGCCCGCTCCAGCCAGGTCAATCGCTCGGCGGCCACGGCGAAGGAGTCGGGGCGATCCAGCGCGCCCTCGCCCGTCTCACCCGCCTCGCTGGGTCCCGCCTCGACCATGCAAAGCGGAAGGGAACCCAATTGTGGGGGTCGTGGCAAGCATCAGGCCACCGAGATGACCTCTGCGCCGCAATTCGGCACCCTCTTGCCGTGGGATCCCCCGCGAGCTGGCGCCGACTGGGCGCACACGACTCCATGTGCGAACGCCTGGAGCTTCAATCGGCCCCCTGTCCGGGCGCCCGCTTGGCGCGCATCGCCGAAGATCGCGGGATCCGCTACGTGGTCGTTTTCGACCCGGCCGGCGAGCTCGACGAAGCCTTGGCCGACTGCAGCCCCGAGATCCTCCGCGCCTTTCGCCGCAGCGAGGGTCCGCGTCCGGTGGTCGGGGACTGGGTGTGGGTGGTGGCCCCTCGGATCGCCAGCAACCCCCACCGCATCGAGGGCATCGTCCCGCGCCTCGGCGCCTTCACGCGGCAGCGCCCGCACAGCCCCGAAGCCCAGGTCCTGGCGGCAAACGCCGACATGGCCCTGTTGCTCGCCGCGGCGGGACCCGACTTCAACTTGCGACGCATCGAGCGCTACCTCGCGGCCAGCCACGAAGCCAACGCCAGCCCGATCCTGATCTTGGGCAAAGTGGACCTCGCCGAGGATCGAGCGCACTACCTCGAGGCGCTGCGAGAGCTGATCGACGCCGCGCAGATCGTGCAGTGGAGCGCCTTGACCCTCGAAGGCCTCGACGAGCTGCGCGAGCGGCTCGCCGCCGGCGGTACCGCGGCCTTGCTGGGCTCCTCGGGCGTCGGCAAGTCCACGTTGATCAACCGCTTGCTCGGGGAGGAGCGTCTCGACACCAATGAGGTCCGACGCGACGGCAAAGGTCGGCACACGACCACCCGCCGCCAGCTCCTCGCCTTGCCCAGCGGCGGCGTCGTGATCGACACACCGGGGATCCGGGAGCTCGCCTTGTACGAGGCCGACGAGGGGGTGGCCGAGACCTTCGAGGATGTCGAGCGTGTCGCGGCCGACTGCCGCTTCAACGACTGTCAACACGACGCCGAGCCGGGCTGCGCCGTCCGGCTCGCGCTCGACGACGGCCGCCTCGACCCCGCGCGCGTCCGCAACTACCTCAAGCTGCGCGAAGAACTCGCCAGCTCGGCCCAGACGCGGGCCCGCCGCCGCCGCCCGACAGCTGGCGGCCGCAGCCCCAAAAAACGCCGACGCGGCGGCGCGAACGCGCCAGAGGAGTGAAGGCGCGCCCCGCTGGCCCCGGCGGCCCGCCGACCGGCGCGTGGTCGAGCGATGGCTCCCCGCACACGGCCAAGGCGCCCCTTCGCCCCCAGCTTCGGTACAGTCGCGCATGTTCGTGGATCTCGAGCGCGTTGCTTTTCGTCTGGGCCTCCTTCGCCCCGCCGCCCTCGTCGCCCTCGTCGCGGGGTCGGCCTTGCCCGCGTGCGCCGACGACCCGGCGAGCGAAGAGGGCTCGACGGCCGAAGAGGACGGAACCTCGAGCGCCGAAAGCGAAGGCGAAGGCGAAGCTGAGGGCGAAGGCGAAGCTGAGGGTGAAGGTGAAGCCGGTTCGAGCGAGAGCGGCGATGGCGATGGCGACGGGGACGGGGACGGCGATGGCGATGGCGATGGTGATGGTGATGGTGATGGCGATGGCGCGTGCGAGGTGGAGCCCGGCGCCGCGTGGATCGGCAAGGCCTGCCTCCAAGACGGCGACTGTGCCTACGAAGGTGGCTTTTGCCTGCGCGAGGATCAGGGCTTCCCCTGCGGCACCTGCAGCCACGACTGCGAGGCCTTTTGTCCGGACGCGAGCGGCGAGCCGACCACCTTTTGCGTGAGCCAAGACCAACTCTTGGTCGACCCGCAAGACCCCTTCGACGGCACCTGCCTGCAGCAGTGCGACCCCTCGGTCTACGGGGGCAACGGTTGCCGCGAGGGCTACGGCTGCGCGCTCATGCAACGCGTCAGCGACGCGAGCACGCAAAAGGCCGTGTGCGTGCCGATGGAGTTCACGCCGGAGCCCACCGAGTGCCAGGCCGAGCTCACGGCCTTGGGTGTCAGCTTCGTCCCCGCCTACTTGCCGCCCGACAGCCCGGACGGCTTTCCCGATCTCGAGTGCGTGGTCGAAGACCCCGTGTGGCTCTACCCGCCGATTCACGACGTCGACTGGCGCTACTACAACGCGAGCGAGACCAGCCCCTTGTTGGTGAGCTGCGAGATGGCCAAGGCCATCGAGCGCATGAACGCGATCATCGACAACATGGACGGCAAGACCTTCTTGCACATCGGCACCTACAACTGCCGCGTCGTCGGGGACGGCCCGAACTTGTCGCAGCATGGCCTCGCGGCGGCCATCGATCTCTACGGCTTCGAGGTCGACGGCGGTGCGACCTACACCCTGCTCGACGACTGGGAGATCGACGTCGACGATCCGGTGACCCCCGGCGGACAGTGGCTCAAGAATTTCGCCGACACGCGCTTCGCCGAGGGCGTCTACAACATCATCTTGACGCCCAACTACAACGAGGCCCACGCGAACCACTTCCACGTGGACCTGACTCCCGGCGGCAGCTTCTACGACTAGCCGGAAGCTTGTACGACTAGCGTGGCGGCGGCGCGGACCCCGAGGCATTGGGGCTCGCACCGATTTCACCTTCGCCGTCGGGGAGCGCGGCTTTGGGCAGGCCCGCGTGATGCTTTGCGCGCTCGTTGCACTTCATCATCGTGCTCATGTCCGAAGCTTGCAGGCCGCAGCGCAAGAAGGTGCGATAGACCCCGTCTCCCCACGCTTCGCGCTTCTTCTCGAAGTCGGCAATGCAACCGGGTCGCACCTTGGCCCACTTCTCGTCCGAGATGGGCGCCCCGTGGTCTTGCACCACGATCACACGCGAGTGGTCGCACAGCGCCGCTGCCGTGACTTCGGATGCGGGCGCCTGCTGGGACTCGGTCACCCGCTGCGGTGGGGGGTCCCCACGTTGGCAGGCCGACGCGACGAGGAAGGCAGCGAGGGCGGGTGAGACGCGAGACACAACCCAAGATAACTGACCCTGGACCGAGGGTGAACGGCCCGAGGCTTTGACACTCTGGCCGGGGCCCACCTATAACCAAAACATGCCTCGTCTTGGTCTGTCGTCGTCCCGTGTCCAGCGCTGGCTCGCAACCGGATCAGCCCTCGGCGTCGCCGCCACCCTCAGCACCATGAGTTGCAAGGGCGACGAGGGCGACACCGAGCTCGACCGCCAGACCATCGGGCCCGAGGGCGGCAGCCTCCAAGGCGGTGGACTCACGGTCGAAGTGCCGGCGGGCGCCCTGCCCTCGGAGACCGAGATCGTCTTGCGCCGCGTCGGCGAGTCGCTCAGCGTCCTCGACTACGAGCAAAAAGGTGAGGCCTTCGAGCTCCAGGCCACGGTCGTGCCCCCCGAGGGATCGACCGAGGCGATCCCCGCGAGCTTGCTCTTGCCGCTGACGATCTCCCTCGATGGCGACGCAGACAATCTCTTGCTGCGCTCCAACCTCAACACGATCGTGTGGCCCGGCCGTCGGGGATACATCGACGGCTTCGGCCTGATCGCCGGCGCCGGCGAGGGCACGCCCTTGTTCGAGGTCGTCGATCCCGAGCTCGGCCCCAGTCCGAGCGACGCCGGCATGACCTACAGCGATCTCGTCCACTTGGACCTCGCCTTGGTCGAGACCCACCGACTCGACCTGGAGCTCACGGCCTACGACTTCGAGGGGAGCTACGGGCCCCTGAACGGAGACGGCTTTTGCGCCTTCAGCATCGTGAACCTCGAAGGCGGCAGCCTCACCTCTGGCTGCGCCGCGGGCGAGGCGACGAGCTCCGTCAACGTGACGAGCGACACCGTCCGCTTCGACTTGATCCCATTTTTGGCCCCGCAGCTGCCCGAGCCCGTGCCCGTGGCCGTGATCGCGGCCGACCACGACCAACGCGTGGGTTTTGGCCTGGGCTACTTCGAATTTCAGACCGGCTCTTGCTACTTGGAGGTCTGTTCGGGACACGGCGTTTGTATCCCGGGTGATCCGGCGAGCTGCGAGTGCGAAGAGGGCTATGCCCCGAACGGACTCGAGTGCGAGTGCGTGCCGCAGTGCAACGGCCGTGAATGTGGATTCGATGGCTGCGGAGGCAGTTGCGCTCCGGGCTGCGACGGCGCATCGAGCTGCATGGACGGCACCTGCGTTCCCGACGACACGACCGGTGATGGTGATGGTGATGGTGATGGTGATGGCGACGGTGATGGCGATGGCGATGGCGATGGCGATGGCGATGGCGACGGCGATGGTGATGGCGACGGCGACGGCGACGGCGACGGCGATGGTGATGGCGACGGCGATGGTGATGGCGACGGTGACGGTGACGGTGACGGTGACGGCGACGGTTCACCCTAGGGCTGTCGAGACCTAGCGCCCCGCTCCCCGCGACTCCCCCGTCCGTTGGCGCGGTAGGGAGTCGGGAGAGCTTTGCCTACATCGCATTCCTAACTTCACTGGCCGGCCGGTGCACAGTTCGTACGCCAGCCCCCCGTTGCGCGCCTTCTACGCCTACCGATAGTATGACCAGGCCGTCGTACTGCGCTGGATGGATGTCCGACGGCACGAACAGGGGTGCACATGCGGTCAAAAAATTCAAAGGCTCAACGATTTCGACGACGCCCCCGCCTGCGGGGCGGGACGCTCGTACTGACGAGCGCACTGACGATGGGGCTCGGCCTCGCGGCGTGCAAAGACGACGCGGGCGCGGGCGAGTGTGTCTCGTTGGAGGACTACTTCACCGAAGAAGTCTGGACGCCGATCCTCAGTCAAAAGTGCATCACCTGTCACAACCCGCAAGGCGAGGCGCGACACAGTGAGTTCGTCTTGCAGTCCTCGGACTGGCCCGGCTACCTCGAGGCCAACTTGGCCACGGTCGAGTCGCTGGCCAAGTTGCAGTACGAAGGCCGTAGCTGGCTGCTCGTCAAACCGACCAACGGCGACGGCGTCGAGGGCATCGAGCACGGTGGTCAGGTCCAGATCGAGCCGGGCTCCGAGGAGTACGAAGCCCTCGCCGAGCTGGTGGAGCGCATCGAGAACCCCGTCGAGTGCGAGGACGACGAGTCCGAAGAGGGAGACTTCTTCGCCGACGTCACGATGCTCGACGAAGTCGAGACCCTTCGCAAAGCCTCGCTCTCGATCGTCGGTCGCCTGCCGACCCCCGAAGAAGAGCAGCGGGCGCGGGTCGAGTCCTGGGCCGGCGTCGATGCCGTCCTCGACGAGATGATGCGCGAGCCGGCGTTCAAGAACTTCATCAAGGAGCTCTACAACGACCTCGTGCTCACCGAGCGCTACAACCGCGACACGGCGGCGCTCGAGCTCCTCGACGAAGAGGACTACCCCAACGCCTTTTGGTACCTGGACGTCCAAGACGAGGCCGAACAAAACCTCGTCCGGACCCTCTCCAACCGCGCGGTCGCCCAAGAGGTGCTCGAGCTGGTCGCCCACGTCGTCACCGAGGATCGCCCCTTCACGGAGATCCTCACCGCCGACTACGTGATGGTGAACCCCTACTCGGCGCAAAGCTACGGCGCGAGCGTCAGCTTCGACGACCAAGACGACCCCGAAGAGTGGAAAGAGGCCGACCTGGGACTGCCCCACGCCGGCATCTTGTCCTCGCACGTGTGGCTCAACCGCTTCCCAACGACGGACACCAACCGCAACCGCCACCGCTCGCGGATGGTCTACAAGTTCTTCTTGAACACGGACATCCTGCGCTTGGCCGAGCGCCCCATCGACCCCACGAACATCGAGGACTTCAACCCCACGATGTTCAACGCCGCGTGCTCCGTGTGTCACGCGGTCGTGGACCCGGTCGCCGGCGCCTTCCAAAACTGGGACATCGAAGGTCGCTACCGCCTGCCCGAGGGCGGCTGGTACACCGACATGCGCCAGCCGGGCTTCGGCGAGGCCGTCATTCCGGCCGGTCGTCGCGCGGAGTCCTTGCAGTGGTTGGCGGAGATCATCACCGCGGACAATCGCTTCAACACCTCCACGGTGGCGATCGTCTACAAGGGCCTGACGGGGGCTGACCCCCTCTTCGAGCCCAACGACCCGGCTGCCGCCGACTACCTCGGCAAGCTGCGCGCCTTCGAGGTCCAAAACGACATCTTCGAGCAGGTCGGCACGGCCTTCGTCGAGGGCGATCACAACATCAAGATCGTCTTCAAGGAGATCATCAAGTCGCCGCTGTACCGCGCGAAGAACATCTCGGCCGATCTCGAAGAGCTGCCCGAGGAGCGCGCCTACGAGCTTCAGGCGCTGGGCACCGCCCGCTTCCTGACGCCCGAGGGCCTCAACCGGAAGATCTACGCGACCACGGGCTACCCCTGGCGCGACGATGCGGACGATCAGGACTACCTGCTCGACCAAAACTGGTACCGGATCTTCTACGGAGGCATCGACTCCGACTCGGTCACCGAGCGCATCACCGACCCCAACGGCATCATGTGGAACATCGCGTCCCGCATGGGCAACGAGATGGCCTGCGCCACCACGGCCCGCGACTTCGTGCGCGAGCCCGCCACGCGCGTGCTCTTCCCCTACGTCGACCCGAGCTTCGAGCCCGAGGACGTCAACGGCTTCGAGGTCCCGGCCGTCGCCGAGTCCATTCGTCGCAACATCCAGTACCTGCACGAGCGCCTCTTCGGAGAGTTCGTCGAGCTGGACTCGCCCGAAGTCGACCGCACCTACGCCCTCTTCTTGGAGGTCTGGCGTGACGGCAAGCGCGGGCTGGCCGAAGGCGAGTACGACAACAACCTGCCCGGCGATTGCCGAGCGACGCGAGACTTCTGGACCGGCATGGACTACCCGGCCGAACAGCAGATCTCCGCGGACAACAACTACACCATTCGGGCATGGATGGCGGTCATGACCTACATGCTCTCCGACTACCGCTTCTTGCACGAATAGGCCCCAAAAGAAGGAAGACCCAAGATGGATCGACGATCATTTCTCAAGCTGACTTCGCTGGCTGGCCTCACCTTGGCGGGAGGGGCGGCCTACGCCGGCCCCAACCTCCGCTTCGGAAAGCGCGACAAGGCGCTGGAGTACACGGGGCCCTTCTTCGTGTTCGTCCACGCCTCGGGCGGGTGGGACCCCACCTCGCTGTGTGACCCGAAGGGCCGTGCCAACGAAGACGAAGCCGACCCGATGAACATGTACTTCTCGGGCGACATCGAGGAGGCGGGCAACATCCGCTACGCGCCGGTGGGAGGCAACAACGCCTTCTTCCAAAAGCACTACTCGCGGCTGTGCGTCATCAACGGCATCGACATGCAGACGAACGGCCACGACAGTGGCACCCGTCACACCTGGTCGGGCCGTCTCGCCGAGGGCTACCCCTCGCTCGCGGCCCTCATCTCGGCCAGCTACGGCCGCGCCCTCCCGATGTCCTACCTCTCCTTTGGAGGCTACGACTTCACGGGCGGCATCGTGGCGCGCACGCGCTCCGGCAACACCAACGCGCTGACGCGCTTGGCCTACCCCGAGCGCATCAACCCCGACGACGAGAACTCGCTGTACCACTCACCGCGTGCTCTCGAGCTGATCAACGAGGCGCGAGAGCAGCGTCAGTTCGCGCTCGAGACCCGCGAGCGTCTGCCCAAGGTCCAAAAGGCGATGAACTTGCTGTTCACGGCCCGTACCGGTGCCGACGAGCTCAAGCGCCTCGCCGAGTACCTGCCGGACCCCCTCGACAACTCGGGCAACCCCCTGAACCGCCAAGCCCAGGTGGCCCTCGCCGCCTACCGGGCCGGCATCTCGGTGAGTTGCAACTTGTCGATGGGTGGCTTCGACACCCACGGCGACCACGACAACTCGCACATCCCGCGTCTGCAGACCCTGCTCGAGGGCGTGGACTTCTTGTGGGAGGAAGCGGGTCGCCAAGGCGTTCAGGATCAGGTCGTCATCGTCATGGGCTCCGACTTCGGTCGCACGCCCGGCTACAACGACGGCAACGGCAAGGACCACTGGTCGGTCACCTCGCTCATGGCCATGGGCGCGGGCATCCAGGGCAACCGGGTCATCGGTGAGACCACCGAGCGTCACGCGCCCAAGAACGTGAACCCCTCGAACCTCCAGGTTCAGGACTCCGGCGTTCGCATCATGCCCGAGCACATCCACAAGGAGATGCGCCGTTTGGCCGGCATCTCGGACATGGAGTACGAGACCCTCTTCCCCCTGCACCCCCTCGAGGAGCTGCCCCTCTTCAGCTGAGCGCGGCGCCCCACCACGGGCGAAAGGCACGGGGATCGGCCCCGTGCCTTTTTTCGTGCTCCCAGACTCAAGCTGCCCCTCGCGCTACCCGCGAGGCACTCGAGCTACTCGAGTCGCTCGAGGGTCAGCTCGGCGCCTGCGGGGGTGTCGGGGCGCCCTTCCCCCCAGGCGATGCCCCGCACGCGCCAGTTCACCGCGGCGTCGCTCACCGCCGCGCCGTGCCCCTCGATCTCCAAGCTGAAGTTCATCTCGCAGCGCTCGGCCTCACACGCTTCGAGGGGGATGTCGACGAGCACATAGCTGTAGTCGACCGCCGTCTCCGACTCGGTCTCCTGCGCGTCGTGGACGATTTCGACCTCGTCCGTGGGGAGGCTAGCGTCGCTCGGCACCATGCGAAGGAGGCCTCGAAAATCGGCGCCGGCGGCGACCTCGACCTCGGCCTCGATGTAGAGGGCATCGGCGTGGTCGGGGACCTCGGGCGTCCAGCCCACCGTGAACAGCGCCACCACGGGGGCGTCGACAAGCTCGCCGGCGGTGGTCGCCGCCTCGTAGCTTGCTTCCACGGCCCAGCTCAGGGGCTGACATGCGGCCAGAGCGGGTAGCCAGAGCGTAGCGCTCACGAGCGCGCGGGAGATCCTTGCCATGCCCGGTTTGTCCCTCCGGCCCGGCTTTGGATCAGTCGAGATCCAACGACGCCCCAAACTAGCCTTCAACTAGGGGCAAGCGCCGAGCTCGCAGATCCAGTCTTCGAGGTCCGCGAGGGCGTCTTCGTCCGGAAGCTTGGTGCCGATGGTCGGCATCTGCGCAGCCGTCCCGCGATCCGCGTCCCGAACGTAGATGGCGCTGGCACCAACATCTCCGGGGACGATGCGCGTCGGCACCGCGGCGAAGCCCATGTTGTTCACGTTGACCGTACTCTCGTAGATGCGGGTCTCGTCCCACTCGTCCTCGTCGACGTAGACGCGCAGATCGAGGCCCAAGAAGTTCTGTCCTTCGGCTTGCGCGTTGTGACAGTGGCCGCAGTTGGCGTGAAAGTTTCCGAAGACCTCGGCCGCGTGCCCCTCGGGTGAGTCCGGCAGCTCGAACTCGGCCGAGCTCGGGTTGGCGCTCAACTTGCCCTCGTCCATGAGATCCTCGAGGTCCAGCAAGCTGGAGTCGTAGCCGAGCTGGACGACGCCGACCCCGTTGAGGCGCGAGCTGGTGCCCCCGCCGAGGTTGCCCAGGGTGCCGTGGCACTGTTGGCACTGCAGGGGCGAGGGGATGTCGTGGTTCGTCCCCAAGGCATTGACGACGCCCATGGTCAACAAGCTCGCCTCCTCCTCGTTGGCGTCCCAGGCGTAGGCCACCATGATCCAGTCGTCGGGCTGCGGACCCGTGCGGGCGATGAGCCGGGTCTCGACGAGCACCGGAGGCCCACTGCCTTCGCCCGGCACCACGAACTCCTTCCACACGCGCGTGCCCACCGGAAAGGACCAAAAGTCCATGTCGCTGGTGTCGATCTGCGCGCACTCCGGAATGTAGAGCCATCGCCGCTTCTCTTCGCCGTCGCTCCACAGCGGGTAGCGCGGCTCGAACTCGCGGGCGTAGTCGGCCACGACCTTGTTGGGGGTGTCCGTGTACAGACCCGTCATCGAGAGCACAGGCGGCGCGACGTAGAGCACCGGAAGACTGTTGGTGCAGCCGTCGCCGTCGCCGTCTCCGTCTCCGTCCCCGTCACCATCCCCGTCACCGTCACCGTCGCCGTCGCCGTCTCCGTCGCCGTCTCCGTCACCGTCGCCATCCCCGTCGCCATCTCCTGTCACTTCGCTTCCCGATCCGGACTCCCCGCTGACCTCGCCATCGAGATCGTCGGAGCCCCCGTCCTCGGTGCACGCCGCAACGGGACCCAAGCTGGCGATGAGGAAGAGCGAAAGAGAGCGCCGCACGACGTCATGGTAGGCGCGAAGCGCCAAGTGGCCACAGCGGGGAAACCAGCGAAGCTCGGCCGCCCGTGTAAAGTTGCAAGTCATTGGCAGGGGCCGAGCTCGCAGATCCATGCTTCGAGATCCGCAATCGCTGCCGCGTCGACGACTTCGGTGCCCACGGTGGGCATCTGAAGCGGCGCCGTGCGCGTCGAATCGCGCACGTGAATGGAACTGGTCGAGGGCGAGCCGGGGGTGATCCGGCTCATGCCACTCGGATAGCCCGAGGCCACGTCGACCGTGGTCGCGTAGATCTGCGTCGCATCCCAGTTCGTCTCGTCGACGTACACGCGCAGCTCCATGTTGAGGTAGTTCAGACCCTCGGCCTGGGCGTTGTGGCAGTGCCCACAGTTGGCGTGAAAGTTTCCATACACGTCGGAGGCGTTGCCCCCCGGCGACTCGGGCAGGTCGAAGGTCCCACTCGCCGGGTTGGTCGTCAGCGCGCCTTCGTCCATCAGGTCTTGCAAGTCGAGCAAGCTCGAGGCCCAACCGAGCTGCACCACGCCAAATCCGTTGAGTCGACTGCTCGTCCCCCCGGCTTGGTTGCCGAGCGTGCCGTGACACTGTTGACACTGCGTGGGTGACGGAATGTCGTGGTTGGTGCCCAGCACATCGGTGGCCCCCGCCGCGAGCAAGCTGCCCTCGCTCGCTCCCGAGTCCCACTGGTAGGCGACCATGATCCAGTCGTCGGCCGCCGGTCCCGTGCGCGCGATGAGTCGCGTCTCGACGAGGACGTCGTCGCCCGAGGTGGGAACGACGAACTCCTTCCACACACGCGTCCCCACGGGAAAGTCCCAAAAGTCCATGTCACTCGTGTCGATCTGTTCGCACTCCGGCAAGTAGATCCAGCGCCGCTTGAGCTCACCGTCGCTCCACAGGGGGTAGCGCGGCTCGAACTCTCGCACATTGCTCGCGATGCTCTTCGTGCCGATGTCGGAGTAGAGGCCCGTTCCCGAGAGGTAGGCCGGTGCGTCCGAAAGCACGGGCAAGGAGTTCGCGCAGCCGTCGCCGTCTCCATCTCCATCGCCGTCTCCGTCTCCATCGCCGTCTCCGTCTCCATCGCCGTCTCCATCGCCGTCTCCATCGCCGTCGCCGTCGCCGTTGCCGTCGCCATCT
>JAUIJR010000604.1 GCA_030431075.1 Polyangia bacterium
GCCCAAGCTCCGGCTCTTCGACGGCGACGCCGACGATCCGGACGCCGACCCCATCTTCGAGAACTGGGGCGTCGGGCGCATCGAGGACTTCAGCTGGAAGTCCCTGATCGACAACTACTCGTGCACGGAGTGCGCGCGCTGCACCACCTACTGCCCGGCCTATGCGACCGACAAGCCGCTGTCGCCGATGCACCTGATCCACGATCTCAAAGACGAGATGAAGGACCGCGGCGGCAAGCTCATCCAGCTCAAACTGCTCGGCGCCAAGATGCCCACGGTCATGGGCGACGATGACGAGGACACGCCCGAGGAGCTGCCACCCTACGCGAACCTCGGCAAGATCCAGCGCATCAAGCAAGAGCTCGAAGAGGCCGAGCCCTTGGTCGGCGGTCGCGTCAAAGACGAGACTTTGTGGGCCTGCACCACCTGCGGGGCCTGCCAAGAAGTCTGCCCGGTCTTCATCGACCACCCCCTGAAGATCCTGCAGATGCGCTCGCACATCGTCCTCAACGACGAGACGGGGCGAACCCCCGGCGAGGCGACCCGCGTCATCGGCAACATCGTCGACGGCCAAGGCAACCCCTGGAACGCCCCGGCCGAGGACCGCATGGCCTGGGCCGACGGGCTCACCGTGCCGACCATCGACGACAACCCGACGGCCGAGTATCTGCTCTTCGTCGGCTGCGCCGGCGCCTACGACGACGGCGCCAAAAAAACCACGCGCGCGCTGGTCAAGGTGCTGCATGCGGCCGGCGTCGACTTCGCCGTGCTGGGCAAACAAGAGAAGTGCACGGGCGACACCGTCCGTCGTCTCGGCGACGAGATGAACTTCCAGATGATGGCCCAAGAGCAGGTGGACAACATGAACGGGCACGAGGTGACCAAGGTCATCGCCACCTGCCCGCACTGCTTCCACGTGATCAAAAACGAGTACCCGCAGTTCGGCGGGCACTACGAGGTCATCCACCACAGCAGCCTCATCGCCCACCTGCTCGAGGCCGGCAAGCTCAAGGTCGACAACCCGCTGCAAAGCCGGATGACCTACCACGACAGCTGCTACCTGGGCCGCTGGAACGCCGTCTACGACGCGCCGCGCGACTCATTGCGCGCCACCTTGCGCGACAAGAGCAACTTCGTGGAGCTCGACCGCAACCGCGAGCACGGCTTTTGCTGCGGTGCGGGCGGTGGCCGCATGTGGATGGAAGAGGAGCCCGAAAAGCGCGTGAACGTGAACCGCTCCAAGGAGGTCGTCGAGGCCAACGTGGACGTGGTCGCGGTGGGCTGTCCCTTTTGCAAGACGATGATCAGCGACGGGATGAAGCACTTCGACAAGGACGAAGACATCGCCGTCATGGACATCGCCGAAGTGATTGCGAGCACGCTTCCGGACGATGCGCCGCAGGCCACGGCCGAGCCGGAGCCGGAGCCCGAGCCGGCCGAGCCCGAGTCCGGCGACGCTGCCCCCGCCGAGGCCTGACCCATGCACGAAGCGCCGGTCCAAGCTCAGATCATCGAGCTGCTCGATCGTCGCTTCGAGCCGGCGCACCTCGAAGTGCTCAACGAGTCCGGCAATCACAACGTGCCGCCGGGCTCCGAGACGCACTTTCGCGTCGTGGTGGTCAGCGGGGACTTCGACGGAAAGAACCTGGTCCAGCGCCACCGTGCGGTGAACCAGACGCTCGGCGAGCTGCTCGCGGGGCCCGTGCACGCGCTGGCCATCGAGGCCTATACGCCGGGCCAATGGTTCGAGACGACGACGGGCCCCCAGCCAGCCCTCCAAAGCCCCGAGTGCCTGGGCGGACGCGCCGCCGAGCTCGCGGCCGGCACCGACGCCGAGTCCTCCCACAGCTAGCGGGCTAAAGCGGCGTGTACTCGATGTGCACGGCCGTCGGCAGATGGTCGCTGAGCGGTCCTCCGTCGTCGAGCTCGTCGATGAACTCCGGCGGCTGAGACCAGCTCGTGACTTCCAGCTCCAAGTCCACACTGGATCGAGTCAGCACCCGATCGATGCTGCCGTTGTTGCAGCTGACCGACCAGCACGCGTCGCTGAGCCCCAGCCCGTCGACGAGCTTTTGATAGACGGCGAGATCCATCGGATCCTCCTCGTGCAAATTGAAGTCGCCGGCGACGATCACAGCCCGCCCTTCGCTGCGCTCGGTGATCGCTGCGATCAGGTCATCGGCCGCTTTGTCGCGGATCTCGTGGTCCGCCGCGCCTCCCCCCGCCTCCATGTGCAGGTTGTAGACGTCGATCTCGATGCCCTCGGCCAGGGTGTGACGCGCAAAGGACCAACCCTTCGTGGCCAAACAGTCCGAGCCAGCGTCGATGGTCCCGTTGCAGCTCCACCACGCGACCCGCTCGTGCATGGCGAAGGGCCACTGCGAGAAGCGATTGAGCCCATCGCCCATGTCCTCGTAGCTGGGCTCGTCGGTCCACGGCAGCGACTGGTGGGGGTGACTCGCCTCGCCCGAGAGCTCGGCGTGGTACCAAAAGTCCTCTTGGACGACGACGAGCTCGAAGTCGTTGAGCAGAGGCGAGATCTGCGGCATGTGAACTTCGGGGTCGGAACTCGAGAGCCCCTGCGGCAGCCCGGCGACGTTGTAGGTCAGAAAGTCGAACTCGCCGGGTGGTCCGGCGGGACCTTCGTCGCCCGTCTCTTCACTGCTCTCTTCACCGGTCTCCGTGCCCTCTTCACTCGACGCTTCGGCTTCAACCTCCGAATCGAGGGCCCCATCAGATCCACAAGCCCCCAGGATCGCCACCAGAGCCAGCAGATGCCTGGGCCTC
>JAUIJR010000090.1 GCA_030431075.1 Polyangia bacterium
GTCGGGCTCGCTCTTGGAGTCGGGCTCGCTCTTCGAGTCGGCGTCCTGGGCCGGTGCGCGGGCGACCACGCTGGCGCTGGCGGCGGGGGGCGCGAGCTCGGCCACGCGGGCCAAGGCGGCATCGAGGCTGGCGCGGTCGTCGGGGCTCATCTCGGCGAGCTCGCTTTCGTGGTGAGAGAGGTGTTGGGCGACTTGCTGGGCGACCTCACTGCCCACGAGGTCGGCGTCGGCGGCGTGGCGCAGCGCGGCCCGCTCGGCTTGGGCCATGCGGCGAAGGGCCAGGCGCATCTGTTGGTGGGCCTCGGCGCCTTCGCTGTGCTCGGCGACTTGGGCTTCGGCCGCTTGCAGTCGAGCGGTGTAGGCCTCGCGCAGCCTCTCGGCCACCGGGCGCGAGACCAGGCCCACGCGCTCGAGCTCGTGGAGCTCTTCGAGGGCGTGCTGCGTCATCAAGGAGGTCGCGCGCGCGAGCTCGTAGGCCGCGTTGCCGCCGTCACCGACGAGCAGGCCGAGGCGTCCGAGCAAGCCGCCCATCGTCAGGCCTTGGACAAAAAGCGAGAGCCCGACCACGCCGAACACGATCGTCACGAGCATCGAGCGGCCGGGGAAGCTCGGTGGCAAGCTCAAGGCCAAGACCATCGACAAGCTGCCGCGCAGCCCGCCCCACACGAGCACGTGACGCCAGGCCATGGCGATGGGCTCGGAGAAGCGGTTGACCAGGGGCACGCTCGCGTAGATGGCCACGGCGCGGGCGATCACGGTGACCACGAAGGCGGCCACGATGGGGATGGCCATGGCGAACAAGGCGCGCGGCTCGAGCTCGAGGCCCACGAGCAAGAAGATGAAGGAGTTGGCCAAAAAGGCGGCGTACTCCCAAAAGGCGACCACGGCGTTGCGCGAGCTGTGGCTCATGCCGACCTCCGAGCCGTAGCTGCCCGCGACGATGCCCGCGAAGACCGTCGCCAACACGCCCGAGCAGTGGAACTGCTCCGCGATCAAAAAAGAGCCGTAGGCCAGCAAAGTGGTCAGCGTCGTCTCGATGAGATGGTCGTCGATGGCCCGGGTGAGCAAGGAGAAGGCCGCGCCCAGCAGCACGCCGATGAGCACGCCGCCGCCGCCCATGCGCAAGAAGGTCTCGGCGCCGAAGGCCGCCAGCGAGGCGCCCTCGGCCAGCTCGGTGCCGTGCGGACTCACGCCGTAGACGGCCGTCACGATCACGAAGAGCACGACCGCGATGCCGTCGTTGAGCAGGGACTCGCCTTCGACGAGCAGGTACAAGCGCCGCGGGACGCCCAAGCTACGAAAGAGGGCGAGCACCGACACGGGATCGGTCGCGGCGATGACCGAGGCGAACAAGAGAGCCTCGCGCCAGCCGAAGCCGGGGACCAAGCCCGTCGCGCCCAGGCCGTAGTAGAGCAGGGCGCTGGTGAGCGCGCCGACGATCAGCACGCCAGGGATGGCCAGGGTGACGATCGGCGCGAGGTTGCGTCGGAACTCGGCAAAGTCGATGTGGAAGGCCGCCTCGAACAACAATGCCGGCAACAAGAGCAGCAAGAGCAGCTCGGCGTTGAGCTCGACACCGTCGAGCACCGGCAAGTCGACCGCGCCCAGGGCCAAGCCGGCGACCACCAAGGCCAGCGTGTAGGGCAGGCGAAAGCGTCGCGCGCCCATGCCGACGAAGGCGGCGACGAGCAGCAAGACCAGGACTTGGACTTCGACGTGGTGGATCATGCGGTGGAGTCGTTCGGCTTCGCGTCGGGCCCCACCTCGAGTTCGCGGCGGGCCCGGAGGTGACGCGCTTGGCGGGCGGGGATGTCGGGCCCGCTCGGTGCGTCGGGCATCGCGCCTTTGCGTGGGCCTTCGCGCAGGTCACGGGGGGGCTTGTGGCCGGTGGCGACCAAGTCGGCTTCGATCTCGGCGCGCAGCTCGGGCAAGGGGACGCCGCGCTGCTCGTGCAAAAAGCGCATCAGCAAGCGGGCGCGATCGTTGAGCGAGAGCCCGTGCAGACGGCCCGTCTGCGCGAGGTGCCAGTCGGCGAAGGCCATCACCGCGGCGAAGGGGCTGGGGCCCGCGAGCAGGCGCGGCATGCTGCTCGGGAAGTGACCGCGGTTGCGATAGAGCTCCCAGACCCGGGCGAAGGCCTCGATGCGCACCATCGTCGGGGCGTCGAGATCCCGCGTCGAGCGGATCGTGTAGGGCGGCGCGGCGTCGAAGACCATCTCGAAGTCCTCGCTGTGGCGGGCGATCGGCGTGCCGCGCAGGCGCTTGAGGATGCCGACTTGAATCTCGTGCACCCCGGTGGCGACGAGGCGATCGAAGCCGGCCGCGAAGCTCTCGAGCCCTTCGCCTGGCAAGCCCGCGATGAGGTCCGCGTGCACGTGGACGCCGGTCTCTTCGACCAAAAAACGCAGGTTCTCGAGGGTCCGCTCGATGTTTTGGCGCCGCTGGATCCGGCGCCCGACCTCGGGGTCGAAGCTTTGGATGCCGACCTCGAACTGCAGGGCCCCGGCCGGAAACTGGCGCACCAGGTCGCGTAGTTCGAGGGGGAAGCGGTCGGGCACCATCTCGAAGTGCAAGAACATCCCCGGCACGAAGCGCGCGAGGAAAAACTCCAAGATGGCGCGGGAGCGGGCGAGGTCCAAGTTGAAGGTGCGGTCGACGAACTTGAAGTGCTTGGCCCCGCGGGCGAGCAGGTCTTCGAAGTCGTCGAGCAGGGCCTCGAGGTCGAAGGCGCGCACCTTCTTGTCGAGCGAAGAGAGGCAAAACTCGCAGCGGTAGGGGCAGCCGCGGGAGGCCTCGACGTACAAGATGCGATGCGCGAGGTCTTTGTCCGTGTACAAAGGGTAGGGGGAGGCGAGCTGCGCGAGCTCGGGTTGTCCGCCGGCGATGACCCGCGTCAGCGGGCGCTGCCCCTTTGCGATGCGGGCGCAAAGGTGGACGAAGGCGGCGTCCCCCTCGCCTTGGACGATGTAGTCGGCCTCGGCCGTCCATGCCTGCGACTCGAGCTCGTGGCTGACCTCGGGTCCGCCGAGGACCAAGCTCGCGTCCGGGAAGGCCGCGCGTAGGCGTGGCAACAAGGCGGCGGTGGCGCTCGCGTTCCAGATGTAGACGCCGAGGCCGATGATGCGCGGAGGACCATGGGCCGCGAGGGCTTCGATGACCTCTTCGGGCGCGCTGTTCGTCGTGAACTCGTGGATCTGCGCGTCGAGGCCCAGATCGGCCGCCCGCAGGTTGGCTGCGAGGTAACGCAGGCCAAAGGCGCTGTGGATGTAGCGCGCGTTCAAGGTGAGCAGGGCGATCACGCGCGCGGAGCCTAAATCGAGCGGGTCCGGCGGTCCACCGTGTCGGCGGGCTGCGACCGCCGGTCGCCGCCGCGTGCGGGCGAAGCTGCTAGTCTGGTCTCGGATGCATCGAAGGCGGCAATGCGCGCGGGGAAGCGCATCGGCGCGTTGGGCGACGGGGGCGGCCCTCCTTGGGCTCAGCGCCTGTCCAGCGAAGCCGCCCGGCGAGGAGGCGCTGGTCTGGGTCGACCTCGTCGACAACCAAGCGTGGGTCTCCACGGAGCCCGAAGACGATCCCTGGCCGGCGCATCGGCCCGCCGAGGTCGACTGCAGCTACCCCTTCGGCTGGCACCTCTTGTTGGGCGGGGAGGTCGAAGCCGAGATGCTCACCTGCGGCTACCTGAGCTTGAGCCAGCCGACCCGCTACGTCGTACCGGCGGGCAGCCAGATGACGGTCGCGGCCTACCACTTCGACCTCGCCGCGCCCGAAGCCGCGAACGCGCACCTGGCCGTGATGGCCGGGAGTCAGGTCTTGTGGGAGCAGTCCGTCCCGATCCCCGGTGGCGAGGTCTTCGCTCCGGGGGCCGTCTACCAGGAGAGCTTCGTCGTGGAGCAAGAGATCCGCGCCGACCAGGCCATCACCTTGCACATGCACAACCACGGGCAAAACAGCTACGTCTTCGTGCACCTGCAAGCCGAGCTGCCCGAGTCGCTAGCCACCCCCGTCGACACCGAGGGGTGAGTCAACGCGCGTGCGCGTTTCGCTCGAGATGGTGTAGGCTGCGCCCGTGCGTCGTTTTCTGGGTACGGCTGGCTTCACTTTCTTCTTTGCCCCGGCGTTGAGCATGCTGGGCTGCACCTCGAATCCGGGCTCCGGCGAGACGGAGAGCGGGGAGACCGGCGACCCGAATGCGCCGACCTGGCACCAAGACGTCGCGCCGCTGGTGATCGAGCGCTGCAGCGGGTGTCACCGCGAAGACGGCATCGCGCCCTTTTCGGTCGAGAGCTACGAGCGCGCCAAGAACTGGGCGCCCTTGATGAGCCAGGCCGTGGACGCCGGCGTCATGCCGCCTTGGGGGGCCAAGACCACCGAGGAGTGCGAGCCCCCGCACGGCTTCAAGCACGACCCGACCCTCAGCGAGGACGAGAAGACCATGATGCGCGAGTGGGCCGAGGCCGGCGCGCCCGAGGGCGACCCCAACGATGCGGCGCCGCTTCCCGAGCCTCCGGCCTTGGCGCTGGAGAACCCGGACACGACGGTGAGCATCGGCAGTTCGATCGAGATCGCCGGCAACGACGATCAGTTCTACTGCTTCGTGGTCGACCCGGGCGTCGACAGCACGACTTTCTTGTCGGCCTTGCAGGTGAACCCCGGCAACAGCCGCGTGGTCCACCATGTGCTCGTCTACTCGACCACCTCGGACGAGGCCGACACCTTGGCCGGGGACGATGGCTACTACGAGTGCTTTGGCGGCGTCGGCATCGACGACTCCAGCTTGGTGGCCGCCTGGGCCCCGGGCGCCGTGCCCAACCGTATGCCCGAGAACGCGCCCATCGTGCTCGAAGAGGGCTCGAAGCTGGTGATCAACGTGCACTACCACCCGACGGGCAGCCCCGAGGTCGACGACTCCACCTCGGTCGACCTCGAGTACTACCAGGGCCTCCCCGAGTTCGTCTCGGTGCTCGCGCTCATCGGCAACTTCTCGAGCCCCGTCTCCAACGGCCAGGGGCTGATGGATGGCCCCAACGACATCGGCGGTACGCCGCAGTTCATCATCCCGCCGGATGTCTCGGATCACACCGAGGAGATGATCTGGACGGTCACCGACGACCTCCCCGACTTGCGCTTGTGGATGGTGGGCACGCACATGCACTACGTCGGCACGGACATGCTGATCGGCCTACAGCGAGGGACCGCCTCGGCCGCGGACGACGCTTGCTTGCTCCAAACCCCGCAGTGGGACTTCAACTGGCAGCGCGGATACAGCTACGACGTCCCGCTCGACGAGGCACCTTTGCTCGAGCCCGGCGACCAGATCTACATGCGTTGCAACTACGACAACACCCTGCAAAACCCATTCGTGGCCGAAGCGCTGCAAGAGCAGGGGCTCGACGAGCCGCAAACGGTGGTCCTCGGCGAAGAGACCCTCGACGAGATGTGCCTCGGGGTCTTTGGCATCGCGGTGCCGCTCAGCGAGTTCCTTCCCTGAGCCCGCGCCCTCGCCCACGAAAAAGCCCGCCAGTACGGCGGGCTTTTTTTTGTGGACGGCGTGCCTCAGTGGGTGACCGTGGCCTCGTAGTCCAAGTTGCCGTCGAGGTCGTAGAACTTGGTGATGAGCGTGTTGTCGTCGACGACCTCCACGAGCAAAAAGCCCGGCTTTCGGTCCTCGCCGAAAAGCTGCGGGTTGTCGTCGCGGTCCTCGAAGTCCTTGGTCTTGGCCGCGGCTCCCGAGACGAAGTAGTGGGTGCCGCACACGGGCGAGAAGTGCTGGCGGTTGTGGTCGTGGCCCGACATGTAGACGTCGAGTTTTCCGCAGATGCTCTCGTCGAAGAACTTCTTGACGGGGATGCCGGCGAAGACGGTCGCGCTGATCCCCTCGTAGGTCCCGGCGTTGCCGTGCGCGCCGTTCGAGATGTAGGGGTGGTGGCCGAAAGAGAAGGTCCACGCGGCCTCGTCGGCGGCCTCGACCGCGGCGACCCGGTCATCGAGCCACATCTGCTGCACGTCGAGCTCGCGCTCCCACATCAGGTGGTTGGTATCGAGGCCGAAGAAGTGCACGCCCTTGTGGTCGAAGTCGTACCAAAGCGAGGGCAAGTTGAACTTGTCGCTGGTCTCCGCGTAGGCCAGCTCGTACATGGCCTTCTCCCAGGCGTTGCTGATCTCGCCGTAGTCGTGGTTGCCGAGCACCACCCAAAAAGGGAGGTCCAAGTTCTCGTAGGGCTCTTCGAATTTGGTGATGAACTGCATGTCGTCGGCCGAGTCGACGCCGTCATCGTAGAAATTGTCGCCGAGGTAGAGCACGAAGTCGCAGCCGCCCGCGTCCTCGCAGACCATCTCGACCGCGTTGGAGACCGCGAACTGCGAGGTGTTGCCCTCGCCGCCGTCACCCATCGCCACGAAGCGAAACGGCGTGACCTTTTGCGTCTCGCCGGTCTCGCCGGTCTCGGAGCCCTCGCCCGTTTCGGAGCCCTCGGGCCCATCGGAATTGGGCTTCGCGCTCGTCTCCTTCGCGCCTTTGGCATCGTCGTCGGAGCAGGCAGCCGTCAAGGCCAAAAGGACCAAGCCCGTGCTCAGGGCGCGCGCACGCAAAAGCAGTCGAAGACACAGCATGGCCACATGCTAGCCACAGCTTCGACACGAACCAAGGCCTTCGGCCCCCGGGGATCCACCGGGCTCACACGCTGAGCTCGATGGCCTCGACCCCGTAGCGCGCGGCCAGCTCGGCGGGGCTCGCGGCCCCGCTGCGGCGAAGCAGCTCCAAGGCCAAGGCGGCGCAGGCGCGGGCGCCGGCGTGGGCATCGTGGCCCGGGTCACCGAGCCCCAGGTGACGACACAGGGCCGAAAGCGAGTGCCGCGGAACGGCGGGCCAGGCGCGACGGGCGAGGCGAAGGGTGCACAGCAAGCGCGGTGCGCCCGACAAGGGGAGCTCGGCGCGACGCAGACACGCGCGAAGGCAGCGCGCGGCGAAGCTGGCGTTGTGGGCCAAGACCCACGCGTGGCTCGACCCTAGATGGGCGGCGGCCAAATGGGGCCCCATGATCGACCAGTGCGCCGCAAAGTCGCCCGCGCCGCGCACCTGCTTCGCCGAGATGCCGTGCAAGCGGATGTGTCGGCGGTCGAAGTCCAGACCCGGCGGCTCGACGAAGCTCGCTCCGCTTTCGGCCAGCGCCCGGCCCCGAACACAGGCCAGACCGATCGCGCACACGGAGCTGGGCTCCTCGCTCGCGGTCTCGAGGTCGAGGGTGAAAAAGTCGAGCGGCGGCTCCGATGCGTGCACGCGCGGGAGCTCGGGCCATCCGGGGCTCGGTGCAGGCGCAGCGAAAAGCGGCGGGGCAGGGGCGAAGTTCTCGGGCAATCGACGCGGCGGCGGCGGGGCCCCGAAGGTCTCGCACAGCTCGCGCACCCGGGCCCGGTCGACCGGATCGATCTTGCCGTCGGCGAGCGCCGCATCGAGGGTGTCGAAGAAGGCCTCGAAGACGAAGTGCGATCGCAAGGCGCGGTAGTCCTCGAGCCAGGCGCGCAGGTCGATGATCTCCTCGTCGTCGAGGCGGCCGTCGGCCATCACCCCCAAGGCCATGCCCTGCAAGCGCGCAAAGGCCTGGGCGGCGCTCGGGCGCGCGGCTTCGTGCTTGGCCGCAAAGTCCCGGCAGTACTCGAGCAAGGCGGCGTGGGCCTCGGCGTCGAGCACGCCGCATTTGAGCGCGGCCTCGATGGTCGCGCGCAGCTCGCGAAAGTCTCGCTGGCGCAGCGAACGCGCGTGCTCGATCATCCAGGCTTCGAGGCCACGCAGCTCGGCCTCGGTGATCTGATCGTCGATGGCGATGCCCTCGAGCAAGCCCGCGAGGGTCTCGACGACCCGGCGCTCACGACGATCCGGCACGGGTGGAGTCTATCGTGTGGCACGACCGCCGGGGGAGGGGGCGTGGGCTTCGGCCGACGGCCAGCCCCGTGCTATGCAGGTGGCGTGAGCGAAGAGCTGCCTTCGTTGACGCGCGCGGCGTCGATCCTCCGCGAGGCGGGCTCCTTGCTCTTCATCACGGGGGCGGGGATTTCGGCCGACTCGGGGCTGCCCACCTACCGGGGCATCGGCGGCCTCTACGAAGAATCCGAGACCGAAGACGGCCTCGCCATCGAAGACGCGCTGTCCGGGCCGATGTTCGCGCGCGACCCCGGCTTGGTGTGGAAGTACATCCGCCAGATCGAGCAGGCCTGCCGCGGCGCGAGCCCCAACGCGGCCCACCGGCAGATCGCCGCGCTCGAGGGCCGACTCGATCGGGTCTGGGTGCTCACCCAAAACGTCGACGGCCTGCACCGCGCCGCCGGCAGCCAAAAGGTCATCGACATCCACGGCGACGTGCACCACCTGCACTGCACCGTGTGCGACTGGGAGATGCGGGTGCCCGACTACGCCGAACTCGCCGCCTTGCCCCGTTGCCCCCGCTGTACTTCGGTGGTGCGCCCCCGCGTGGTGCTCTTCGGCGAGATGCTGCCGCCGCTGGCCACGGCCGACTACGAGCGTGAGATGGGGCGGGGCTTCGACGCCATCGTCTCCGTCGGCACCTCGGCGCTCTTCCCCTACATCTACGGCCCGATCATCCAGGCCGCGCGCACCGGCATCCCCACCATCGACATCAACCCGGGCCAAAGCGCGATCAGCCAGGCCGTCGACGTGCACCTGAAAATGGGCGCAGCCGAGGCGATGGCGGCCCTGGCCGAGCGGCTGGGCGGCTAGACGCGCCCCGCGTCAACCACACACATCGGCCGTCGCGCACATCGACTGCTCGCACTGGCGCAGCGTCGTCGTGCAGCTCAAGCAGGCGACCTCCGCGTCGGCGAAGCAGGCCATCTCGCAGGCGTCGTCGTCACACGCGCACGCGCGCATGCACTCGAGGGGGGCTTGGCAGGGTCCCGCGTAGTCGCCGGCGGCGAAGTCGGCCCCCCAGCAGGCCTCGAGCTCGGTGCTGCAGGACTCGAGCGCGCAGCTTTGCTGGGCTTCGCACGCGAAGCAGGCGGGACCCTGCGCGCCCGTGCTCTCCTCGCCGCTCTCGCCGGCGGGCGTCGGGTCCTCGTCTCGGCAGGCCGAGCCGGAGAGCGCGAGGAGCAGGGCGAGGGCGGCGTGGGGGCGCACCTTCGCATCGTAGGGGAAGGCGCCGGCGGGGACGCGAAGAGATCTCGTCGCGGTTCGAAACGGCTCGTCGTGATGGCGCGGGGCCCGCTGGCCTGCACGCAGGCGGGGGCGCAGGCAGGCGGGGAGGGGGTCGGGAGCCTTCCCATGTCCGGCCTTTGCCTGCGCTAAGCTCCGCCCGATGTCCGTCGACGGCACCGGTGATCTCGCGGGGAACTCCGACTTCGCGCACCTGCATCTGCACACGCAGTACTCGCTGCTCGACGGGGCCATCCGCACCAAGGACCTGTGCAAGACGGTCAAGGCGCGCGGCATGAAGTCGGTCGCGGTCACCGACCACGGCAACATGTTCGGGGCCGTGCAGTTCTACCAAGAGGCCAAAGCCCAGGGCGTCAAGCCCATCTTCGGCTGCGAGGCCTACATGGCCGAGGGCGAGGCGCCGGCCAAGACCGACCGCAAGAACTTCCACATCGTCTTGCTGGCCAAGAACCAGACCGGCTACCGCAACTTGCAGCGCCTGGTCAGCTTTGGCCACCTGCGCGGCTTTTACTACAACCCGCGCATCGATCGGCAGATGCTGCGCAAGCACAGCGAGGGGCTCATCGGGCTCTCGGCGTGTCTGGGCGGGCACATCTCGCGGCTGATCACGGCCGGCGACATGGACGCCGCGCGCGACACCGTGCGCGAGTACAGGGACATCTTCGAGCCCGGTCAGTACTTCTTGGAGTTGCAGCCCAACGGCATGGAGGCCCAAGAGAAGGTCAACGCCGCCTTGGCCCAGCTCGGCGAAGACCTCGACGTACCGCTGGTGGCCACCAACGACTGCCACTACGTCAACCGCAAGGAGTCGCACGCGCACGAGATCCTCATGTGCATGGGCATGGGGCGCACCTTCGACGACCCCAAGCGCATGCGGCACGACTGCAGCGAGTACTTCATCAAGACGCCCGACGAGATGATGGGCTACTTCACGCGCTATCCGCAGGCCTTCGAGAACGCCTGCCGCATCGCGCAGATGTGCAACGTCGAGCTCGACTTGGGGCACCCGGAACTGCCGGACTTTCAGCTCCCCGAGGGCATCGAAGACGACCTGCCCAACTACCTGCGCCGCGTCGCCTACGAGGGGCTGCAAGCGCGTCTCGCCGAGCTGCGTGCCCGCGGCTTGCGTCCCAACGAAGAGGCCTACCGCGCCCGTCTCGATCACGAGCTCGACATCATCATCTCGATGAAGTTTCCGGGCTACTTCTTGATCGTCTACGACTTCATCCGTCACGCGAGGGTCCAAGGCATCCCCGTCGGGCCGGGCCGTGGTTCGGGCGCCGGTTCCCTGGTGGCCTACTCGCTGCGGATCACCGACCTCGACCCGCTCGAGTACAATCTGCTCTTCGAGCGCTTCTTGAACCCGGAGCGCGTGTCGATGCCCGACTTCGACATCGACTTTTGCATGGACCGCCGCGAGGAGGTGATCCAGTACGTCACCGACCGCTACGGCGAGGAGCGCGTCGGCCAGATTGCGACCTTCCACAGCCTCAAGGCCCGCGGCTTGGTGCGCGACGTGTGCCGCGTGATGTCGCAGCCGGTCTCGATGGCCAACGACCTGGCCAAGATGGTCCCCGAGGGGCCGAAGGTCAGCTTGTCGATGTGCATGGCCGACCCGGTGCAGCTCAAAAAAGAGGCCAAGAAGAACCCGGCCAAGGCGGGCAAGCTGGCCGGCGCGATTCAGATCGCCGAGGCGGCCACCAAGCTGCGCGAGCGGGCCTCGGCCGACCCCAAGGTCGCCGAGATCCTCGATGTCGGCTGCGCCCTCGAGGGCCTCAATCGCCACGCCGGCATGCACGCCGCGGGCATCGTGATCGGCAACCGCCCCCTGTGGGAGCACGTGCCTTGCTTTGCGGCTGACGGCAAGATCGTCACGCAGTACACGATGACCGACGTCGAGCAGGCCGGCCTGGTCAAGTTCGACTTTTTGGGACTCAAGACCCTCACGGTCATCTCGACGGCGGTGCGCTTGGTCAACGCCTACCTGCCCGAGGGCGAGAGCCTCGACATCGACGCCGTCCCGATGGACGAGTCGGGCGTCTACGAGATGATCAGCCGCGGCGACACGACGGGCGTGTTCCAGCTGGAGTCCTCGGGTTTCAAAGACCTGCTGACCAAGCTCAAGCCCGACTGTTTCGAGGACATCATCGCCGCCGTCGCCTTGTACCGACCCGGCCCCCTCGAAGGCGGCATGGTCGACCAGTTCATCGAGTGCAAGCACGGTCGCCGCGCCATCGAGTACCCGCACGAACTCCTGTCCGAGATCCTCGAGGAGACCTACGGCGTCTTCGTCTACCAAGAGCAGGTCATGCAGGCGGCCCAGATCCTGGCCGGCTTCACGCTCGGCGCCGCCGACTTGATGCGCCGCGCGATGGGCAAAAAGAAGCAAGCGGAGATGGACCGGCAGCGCGCCTTGTTCGTCGAGGGCTGCGCGTCGCAAAACGACATCTCCTCCGAGAAGGCGAACGAGATCTTCGACTTGATCGACAAGTTCGCGGGCTACGGCTTCAACAAGTCCCACTCCGCCGCCTACGGCCTGATCACCTACCAGACCGCCTACCTCAAGCACTTCCACCCGGTGGCCTTCATGGCCGCCTTGATGACCTGCGACAAGGACAAGTCGGAGAACGTGGTGAAGTTCATCGCCGAGGCCCGCTCGATGGGCATCGACGTGCTCAGCCCCTGCGTCAACGAGTCGGACGCCGACTTCACGGTGGTGTCGCGGCCAGGGGAGGGATCCGACGCGGCCCCGACCCGCAAGATTCGCTTTGGCCTCGGCGGCGTGCGCAACGTGGGCGGCAACGCGGTCGACGCCCTGGTGGCGGCCCGCGATCAGGACGGCGCCTTCGAATCCATCTTCGAGCTCGCTCGCCGCGTCGACCTCAAAAAGCTCAACAAGCGCACCCTGGAGGGCCTGATCTGCGCCGGCGCGCTGGATGTGGTGGCCCAAGAACACTCGCGCGCGCAGCTGGTTGCGGCCATCGAGTCGGCGGTGGACCAAGGCCAGTCGAGCCAACGCGACCGCGCCTCGGGCCAGTCGAGCCTCTTTTCACTGCTCAGCGAGCCGGAGTCGGTCTTCGTCGAGGAGTACCCCAAAGTCGAGGACTGGACGCCCAAAGAGACCCTCTTGCGCGAGCGCGACGCGCTGGGCTTTTACCTCACGGGCCACCCCCTCGATCGCTACCAACAAGACGTCGACCGCCACGCGACGGTGCGCACGGCCGAGCTGCGCAAAGACCTGGCCGGCAACGAGGTCACCATCGGTGGCGTGATGTGTGAGCTGCGCGAAGTGGTGACCCGAAAGGGAAGCACGATGTGCTTTTTCCAGCTCGAAGATCAGCTGGGGCGCATCGAGGTCGTGGTCTTCCCCAAGTCCTACAACGGGATCTACGACGAAGAGACGCAGCAGACCTTTGGCGAGTTCTTGTTCGCGGTGGGCGACGAGCCGGTCTTCGTGACCGGCAAGCTCGAAGCGGACCTCAACGACGAGGGCGGCGTCTCTCGCTACAAGATCCTGGCCGACACGGTCGTGCCCATCGCCAGCGTGCGCCAATCCAAGACCCGCGCGGTCGAGCTGGTCTTGCGCGCCGACCAGCTCAACGAGGACCGCATCTTGGCCCTCAAGCACGTCGTCGCGGACCACGGCGGCCAATGCCCCATGCGCATGCGGGTGACTGTCTCCGGCGACTTTACCTCCGAGCTCGTCTTCGGCGACGAGTTCAAGGTCACGGCCAACGACTCGCTGATCCACCAGCTGGAAAAGTTGTTCGAGGGGCCCGTGGCGCGGCTGGTGTAGGGGCATGCCGCAAGTCCGAAGCCGCTCGGGGACCTTTCGTTTCGTCTCCGCCGAACTCCTCGAGATGGACGAGGACTACTCGGCCGAGTTCGCCAAGCGGATGGCGGCCGAGATGGGCACAACGCGGCGGCGAAATGCGGCGGTGCTCAACGTGCTCGGGGTGCTGGCCCTGGCGGCTGTGGCCGCCTTCGCATGGATGAATGGGGGGCAGCTGCGCGACGAGGCGCTCGGCTACGACAACTTGGCCCGCGTCGTCGCCAACTTCGATCGGGTGCCGGCCGAGATCACGCGCTCGCAGGTCATCGTCCCGGGGGTGGGGGAGGCCCGCGGGGTCATACCCGACGTCTCCGAGGAGTACTGCGCCTCGATGAGCTTCAAGTACCGCGTCGCGGACGAGCTCTACGAGGCTCGCTATTACGAGTTCACGGGCAGTCCCTGCTTCGACCGGCGGCCGGAGGCGCAGGCCTTCGTCGACGGGTGGCCCGTCGGCCGGAAGTTCGACGCCTACGTGAACCCGCAAGACCCTTGGCAGGCCTACGCCACGGCCAACGACGATGTCGGCTATCGCGAAGACACCCACGATCTGGCCATCTTGTGGCGCCGCTTCGCGCTGGTCTGTTTGGCCCTCGCGGGGCTCGTGGCCCTTCGTTTCGCCTGGGGCCGACGTCGTGCCGTCGTCGAGGCGCGCGTGGCCAAGCAGCTCGACGCCGACTGGGCCTTGATCGGTCGACCGCCGCCGGGCGCGTGAGGGGCCAGCCCGCTATGATGGGGCATGGTTTTGGCGCTTAGATTTTCAGCCCTGTTGTCGCTCGTCTCGCTCGTCTCGATCTGTGCTGGATGCACTGCGGACTCTGGCGGGGAGGAAGCAGACGCATCCACCGAGGCCGAGGCCGAGGCCACGAGCGAGGCGGGTAGCAGTAGCGAGACGGGGGACGGCGACGGTGACGACGAAGCTTCGTCGACCGGAGACGGCGATGGAGATGGCGACGGAGACGGCGACGGAGACGGCGACCTCATCTACGCAGAGGACTTCGACGCGCTGCAGAACGACGCCCCTTGGCCGGCGCCCTGGGTCGAGGCCGTCGGTTCCAACGTCGTCGACGCCTCGATCCGCGACGGGCGGGCCTGCCTGAGCGGCAACATGTTCTCCGGCATGGACTCCGGGCAGGCGAACTTGGCCCGGATGGTCACCGAGGGCATCGCGGAGACGGACTTCGACGCGCGCTTTACGGTGCACTACGAGAACTTTTCCAACCAGGGCGTGGGCTTTTATGTGCGCGCCAACGGCGGCTTTTTCACGCTCTCGCCGACGCCGGGGGAGGGCTACTCGGTGTTCATCGAGGGCTACTCGTCGGACGCCTTGCAGCTTTGGTACGAGGACGATGGCGACGAAATCCTGCACGAGTCGACCGCCCTCGAGCCGCTGATCGACGTGCCCACCGGTGGGCTGGGCGCGCTGAGCTTGCGCGTGCGCTTGCAAGTCGAGCAGGTCGACGCCGGCCGTACGGTCTCGCGGGCCAAGGCCTGGCGCGTGCCCGAGCAAAGCGAGCCCGCCGACTGGCAGATCGTCAGCGACGCGGCCGGCATCGACATGGCGGGCGTGGACCCCGAGACCGTACCGAGCCTGCAGGGGGTGCAAGGCGGCCTGGCCCTGGATGTCTTCAACTTCTCGGCCGGCGGGGGCGAGGCCTGCTTCGACGATATCGAGGTGCGCCGCCTCGAGTGAGCTGGGCTCTTTTCGACGCGTCCCGGCGCGCGTTAGCATCGGCCCATGCGTCGCCTCTCTCTGCTCGCCTTGGCCGTGTCCCTCGTCGCCTGTGCCGACCCGGAGGAGGATCGCGCCAACCCGCCTTCGGGGCTGTGGGCCTACATGGACGGAGGCGTCGTGCAGAACACCTGCGGCACCGAGGACATCGGGGGCGACCCGGACACGAACTTCTCGCTCACCAACAACGGCGACGGGACCTTCACCGTCGACCAGAACAACGAAGAGGACTTCGACTGCAACATCGACGGCGAGACCTTCGAGTGTCCCTACCGGATCGGGGGCAGCGAGACCTTCGACGAGGTCAGCGCCACCATCAACTGGCGTGTGCGGATCGACGGGAGCTTTCCCGACGACACGCGCATGATCGGCGAGCAGACCATCGACTTCACCTGCG
>JAUIJR010000091.1 GCA_030431075.1 Polyangia bacterium
CGGCGTCGGCAACAAGCTGGCCGGGGCCGACGCCGCGCTTGGACCGGACGACCCCGACGCCGCGCCCGGCTCGGACCGTTCCGAAGTCGGCCGCGACGGCGGCGGTTCCGAGGCCGAAGTCGGCCGCGACCGCCCCCGAGCCTCGCTCGGCTTGGACCGCCCCGACCGCATCAGCGCCGCCATCGTCACCACCTGGCCCAACATCGGACTCGCCGTCCTCCTCGCCACCGAGGTCTACGGCGACGACGCCCCCCGCACCGCCGCCATCGTCGCCCTGGCCACTCTCCCGTGGGCCCTCACCTTGGGCCCCGCCCGCTGGCTCGCCCGCCGCCCCGGCCGCGGTGAGAAAAACGCCCGAATTTCGGGCGCTTTTCCCTCGAACACGCAGTGAGACGGCAAGAACGCCCGAATTTCGGGCGTTTTTTGGGGCGAGGCTAGGGACCGCCGAGGTCGGAGGTGGGGATGGTTCGTGCGGTCTCGAACTGGAGGCTTTCGAGTCGCACTCGGCTCACGACCGCGGCGATGGACGCGGGCAGTTCGTGGACGAGTATTGGGTGGACCGGGCGGGCGACGAGGGAGTAGGGCGCTCCCAGCGGGTCGGAGTCGAAGGCAAACACCCCTCGCTTCGCCACCTCGCCCCAAGTATTGGGGAGGCCCTTGGCAACGGCACGCACGTGAGTTACCTCGGTCGAGATTGGTCGCGCCAGCAGCTCGGAGATCGCGGCGTCGAGGAGTTCCACATCCGCCAGGAACTCGGGTGGGGCGTAGCCGGCACCTGCCGTGCTGAAGAGTGCGACGTGGCCGGCGGCATCGCACGCGAGCCAGTCGTACTCGAACCCCTGAACCTCCACTGCGGACTTTCGAGTCACGGCGCCCTCAGGTGTAGCCGATCCGCGCCGGCCATCCCACCGGATGCTTGCGCCGCCGAACTCAGCGAGGACCCTGCGCCCCACTCCCCCGACCAGCACAAAACGCTCTCCAAAGGAGCGTTTGCGAGTCGTCGGCGGGGCGAGAAGGGCAAAACGCTCCTTTGGAGAGCGTTTTGCCGGCGGGCCGCGGCGGCGCGTCAGCGGCCGAGTTCGAAGCTGAGGGCCATGTGGTCGGAGGCGCGGCTGCGGTGGATCTGGCTTTGGCGGACGTCGAGCTCGCGGACGAAGGCGTGGTCGAGGCGGCGGAGGCGGGGGTCTTCGGCGAAGTCGACGGGATCGAGGGATTGGGCTTGCGCGAGCTGCTGCAGGCGGGTGCGGCGGCGGGGGCTCCAGGTGTTGAAGTCGCCGGCCAGCAGCAGCGGGCCGTCGTGGGTGCGGAGGCGGGCTTCGACCGCGCCCATCTGGGCGTCGAAGGCTCGATAGCCGGCGAAGTTGATGGCGTGCACGTTCACCACCAACAATACCGACCCGTCGCTCAGGTCGTGCTCGGTGAACAAGGCGAGCTTGGGCGTGCGCGTGATCGGCTCGCGGCCGCGGCTGCGCAGCGCCTCATGGCCACGCGCGGGTGCACGGGCGGCCGTCGCCAGACCCGTCGCTTGGCCTTCGCGGCGCGCGTAGACGAAGCTCGTCGCCATCGTCCACTCGAAGTCGAGCTCGGCGAAGAGCTGCGTCGTTCGCCGGCACAACATCAGCTCTTGCGTCAGCACCAGGTCGCGCCCCTCGCTGATCGCCCGGAAGTCCTCGGCCCAGCCGCGGCGCTTGCCCTTGTAGACATTCCAAACCACCACATCGATCGACGACGCATCCAGCACCGACGACACCGCCTCGCCGTGCAATCCCGTGAGCTCATGTTCCCCCGGCACCGCAAAAAAGCGCGCACAGCTGCTCGCCAACGCCGCTCCGACCGCCGCGCCGATCGGCCGCCAGCGGCCGCGACGCCTGGCGTTGTCCTCCAACGACATCTCCCTGCTCAGCCTAGCACCGCCCCCGCCCCGCGCCGCCCCGCAAAAAACGCCCGAAATTCGGGCGGTTTTCCCTCGACGCGGCGGTGAGCGAGAAAAAACGCCCGGTATTCGGGCGGTTTTTCAGCGGGGGGGGCCGTGGCCGCCGCCGCCGGGGGTTTCGATGCGGAGGGTTTGGCCGGCGGCGATGTCGAGGGTGAAGGATTCGGGGAGGGGGGTGGCGTCGAGCCATTGGGCGCCAGCTTGGCCGGGGGAGCCGCCGGCGAGGCCGAAGGGATCGCGGCGACGGCGTTGGCCGGAAAAGGACACTTGCACGGGCGCGTCGAAGGCGTAGACGCGGATCATGCCGTCGCCGCCGCGGTGGCGGCCGGCACCCCCGCTGCCACGGCGAATGCCGCACTCGAGCAGGCGAACGGGGAAGTCGCGCTCGAGCAGCTCCACGTCGGTCAAGCGGGTGTTCGTCATGTGGGTGTGCACTGCGCTCGCGCCGTTGGCGTTGGCGGTGGCCCCCGAACCGCCGCCGAGGGTCTCGTAGTAGCCCCACTCGGTGGTGCCGAAGGACAGGTTGTTCATCGTGCCTTGGCTCGCGGCGGCCAGGCCGAGCGCGCCGAGCAGTACATCGACCACCCGCTGCGAGGTCTCGACGTTTCCGGCGACGACGGCGGCGTCGGGGCTCGGGTGCAGCAACGAGCCGGGGCGCAGCTTCAGCTCGACCGCACGCATGCAGCCGGCGTTCAGGGGGATGCGCGCGCCCACCCACACGCGCAGCACGTAGAGCAGGGCGGCCACGCTCACGGCCACCGGCGCGTTGAAATTGCCCGGGTGTTGGTCGCCACTTTGGCGCAGGTCGACGAGCATCTGGTCGCCGCGGATCTCGAGGCGCACGTGCACGCGGGTTCCATCATCGAGGGCGTCGTCAAACTCGCGGACGCCGTCGGGCGCGGCGGCGATCGTGCGGCGCACCAGCTCGGCCGCGTGGTCTTGGATGTGCTGCATGTAGGCGGCCACGCGGCGGTCGCCTTCGGCCGCGAAGAGTTGCTCGAGCAGCTGGACGCCCCGACGGTTGGCGGCGACTTGGGCTTCGAGATCGCCGAGAACTTCGAGGGGCTTGCGACACGGGTGGGGGCCCGCGCCCAGGGCCTCGAGGATCGTCGTGCGCTGCCACTCGCCCCCAACCACGATCGGTAGGGCGCGCAAGACCACGCCCTCTTCGTCGAGTCGTGTCGAGTGTGGCGGCATCGAGCCCGGTGTGATGCCCCCCACGTCGGCGTGGTGACCACGGCTGGCGACGAAACAACGCAGCTGGCCTGCATCGTCGAACAGTGGCGACACGACCGTGATGTCGGGCAGGTGGGAGCCGCCTGCGGCTGGATCGTTGCTGGCGAAGACATCACCCGGTCGCGCATCGGGATGCGCCTGGGCCACCGCGCGCACCGTCTCGGACATCGCGCCCAGGTGCACGGGGATGTAGGGCGCGTTGGCGACGAGCTCGCCGCTCGCGTCGAAGACGGCGCAAGAAAAATCGCGACGGTCGCGGATGTTGGTGCTCGAGGCGGTTCGCTCGAGGACCACGCCCATCTCCGTGGCGATGGCGTCGAAGCGGCGTAAGTAGAGCTCGAGGGCGACGGGGTCCGGGCGACCGTCGCGGGGCTCGGGGCGTCGCGCCTCCTCGGCCAGGTGTTCGTGGGTCGCCACCAAACAGCGGCCGAGACCCTCGACTTCGGTCAAGCTCGCGCGCCAGTCGGCCTCGAGCACGAAGGTGCCCGTCGCGTCGACGATCAACGCGGGGCCTTCGATGACGGCGCCCGAGTCCAAGCTCGCGCGCTCGAGGGTGGGGACCTCGCGCCAGCCCTCGCGGGTGTAGAGCGCTTGTCGTCGACGCTCGCGCGCTGCGGCGGCTTCGCTGATGCCGAGGGCCCCGAAGGCCGGCACCGGGATCTCGACGTTGAGGTGCACACGGCGCAGCTCGATGGCCGTCTCGCTGCGCGCGTAGCCGAAGCGCTGGGTGTGCAGGCGCTCAAAGGCCGCGCGCAGCTCGCTCGGCGCAGGCGCTCCCTCCGCTTGGAGCTCGCTTTCGATTTCGAGGCTCGTGGGGGTGCCGTGGTAGCCGAGCTCGAGGCTGAGGCGGCGCGAGGCTTCGCCGAGCTCACCCAAAGCGCCGAGGGCCTGGGCTTCGAGCTGGGCGCGTGCGTCGTCGAGTCGCGCGCCGAGGGCGGCGTCATCGATCGCCGTCGTTTCGATCTCGCGCTGTCCGTGCCAGCTTTGGTCGGCCATGCCGATCCCCCACGCCGAGAGCACGCCGGCCAGGGGAGGATGCACCACGCGGTGGATCCCCAGGCGCGCGGCCACGCGACAGGCATGCTGTCCGCCCGCGCCACCGAAGACGACCAGGTCGTGCTCGCGTGCGTCGTGTCCGCGCGCGATCGTGATGCGCCGGATCGCGGCGGCCATCGCCTCGTCCGCGATCTCGAGCAGGCCGGCGGCGAGGGCGTCGCGCCCGAGGCCCGACTCGGCCGCGATGTCGAGCGCGTCGAGGGCCTCGCCGACCACCTCGCGTTGGAGGGGGAAGGGGAAGTTGTCCTCGACGAGGCGCCCCAGCTGCAAGTTCAAGTCGGTGATCGTCAGCGGGCCGGCGCCGGGGCGGCCGTAGCAAAGGGGCCCCGGTTGGCTCCCCGCCGACTCGGGCCCGACCGTCAAGCGCGCGCCGGCGTGACTGCAGATCGATCCGCCGCCGGCCGCCACCGTGTGCAGCTCGAGCATCGGCGTGCGGATCCGGATCCCGGCCACGCGGGATTCGTAGCGACGCTCGGGGCGACCCGCCCAGCGACATACGTCGGTCGAGGTGCCCCCCATGTCGAAGCCGATCACCTGCTCGAGGCCCAGCGCCCGGGCGACGCGGCCGACGGCGACGACTCCCCCGGCCGGCCCGCTCATGACGCAGTCGCGTCCGCGAAAGCGTTCGGGGGGCGCGAGGCCACCGCTCGATTGCATGAAGAGCAGCTCGGGCGGCGCGACGCATCGGCGCGTGAGCTCGCCTTGAATCTCGCCGACCGCCCTCGAGAGCACGGGATTCAAGTAGGCGTCGACGACGGTGGTCTCGGCGCGTGCGAGCCAGCCCGAGGAGTGGGAGATGCGGTGGGAGATCGAGACGTGGGCGAAGCCAGCCTCGCGGGCCAAGGCTTCGAGCTCGAGCTCGAGCTCGGGGGCCCGCGCCGCGTGAATCAAGCCGATGGCCGCGCTCTCGAGGCCCTGCGCGCGCGCGTCTTCGAAGCGACGACGCATGACCTCGGGGTCGAGGGCGACGAGGACCCGCCCGTCGGCCGCCGCCCGGGCTTCGCAGCCGGCGACGCGTAGAGGCAAGGGTGCATCCTTGTGGATCTCGAGGGCGAAGAGGTCGGGGCGGCGCTGGTCGCCGATCTCCAGGAGGTCTTCGAAGCCGGCGTTGGTCACCCACAAGGTCGGCGCGCCGCGACGCTCGAGCAGGGCGTTGGTGCCGGCGGTGGTGCCCATGCGCAGCTCGATGGCCGGCCAGGGCTGCGTGTCCACGCCGGCCTCCTGCAAGACGGACTCGATCCCTTCGAGTGGTGCGCGGGGGCCCGAGAGCACCTTGACCACATGCACCCGGCCGTCGGGCGCGACGCCGATGACGTCGGTGAAGGTGCCACCCGCGTCGATGCAAAAGCGCCAGCGCGGCGTGGGCTGCTCAGCGGCGGTCATGGGTAGCTTCGGCGAGGCGGCGCAAGGACAGGCGCACGATCTCGCCCATCGAACGACACTGCAAGAAAGCCGGGTCGGCGTAGTGGTAGCCGAGGCCCTCGCGCAGCTCGACCACGTTTTCGTCGGGGGCGATGCGGTCGCGGGCCATCACGCCGAGCAGGGCATCGAGGCGGGCCTGCTCGCTGCGCATGCGATGGACCGTCAAGGTGCGCTCTTCGTGTTGGTACTGCTTGACCGTCTCCGGGGTCATGCACTTGATGCCGAGCTCGATGATCGGATTGTTCTCCCGGTAGTACTGCGGCATGTAGATGCGGTAGCGGCCCTCGTAGCTTTGCTGGTCGAAGTCGATGGCCCGGATCCGGTAGACGGTCTCGTCGAAGTCCGGCGTGATGTCGACCACCCAGTTGCCGCTGTGCATGTCGCCGAGCAGGCGCAAGCAACAGCGCTCGTTGAACTTCACGAACTCCTTGGCCACGCGGACCTCGTCGAGGTGCGGTTGCTCGAGGTACTCGCGGCAAAAGACGTCGCCGGGGATCCCCGAGATGTGCTCTTCGATCAGCGTGCTCGCGTCGTAGAGGAACTCGATGCGATTGGGCGACAAGAGGTGCTCGAGCTCGAGGCCGTAGATCCGCGAGGCGTCGGCGCGCTTGACGTAGAAGTAGTCGAAGTTCTCGTTGATGCGGTTGAGGATCCGGATCCGAAAGGGCTGCGTGTTGCCGAAGGTGCACACGTCGACGCGGTCGGTCACCAGGTGCTCGACCAAGGACATGTCGCCTTTGACCCGCAGCAGAGCGTAGGTCTCGACCAGGGCGCGCGAGATGGCCCGTCGCTCGGCCGAGGGATACAAGACCGACTCCCACAAGGTGTCGCGGCCTTGCTTGTCGTAGACCGGCGT
This sequence comes from Polyangia bacterium, assembly GCA_030431075.1. GTDB lineage: Bacteria > Myxococcota_A > Polyangia > Nannocystales > Nannocystaceae > JAUIJR01. The sequence goes on from JAUIJR010000091.1 coordinate 6,504, forward strand.
CGTCTCTTCGTAGCGCAGCAGGTCGTCGTAGCGCACGGGCAGTCGCACCGAGCGGCCCTGCGCGCTCAGGTAGCGCTGCAGCGCCCCACCGACGGCGTAGACCTGCTTTTTGTTCTCGATGTGCGGCACCGGAGCCTGCAGTTTGCCCCGGCGCGGCCTCGGGCAAAAGGCGGGAGCGGAGGGCGGCCAAAGTGGGGGCAGCTACCTCACCCACCGCGGCGGGCGGCGAGGTACTGGGCCGTGCGTTGCACGTATTCGCGCCAGGAGAACTGGATCATCTCGAGGTCCCGGTCGCGAAGCTCGCGCAGGACGCGGGCCGGGTTGCCGCCCATCAAGGTGCCGGCCTTGACGACCTTGCCGGGCGGGACGAGCGCGCCGGCGGCGACGAAGGCGCCCGACTCGACGACGACGTTGTCCATGACGATGGCTCCCATCCCGATCAGCGCGTCGTCGTGGATGGTGCAGCCGTGCAAGATCACGTTGTGCCCCACGGTCACCCGGTTGCCGACGCTGGTCTTGGACCAGCCTTCGGTGCAGTGGATGGTGGTGCCGTCTTGAATCGAGGTCTGGCTGCCGATCACGATCGGGCCATCGTCGCCTCGCAAGGTAACGTTCGGCCACACGCTCGACTCGGCGCCGATCGAGACCTCGCCGATGAGGACGGCCGCCTCGTGGACGAAGGCGGTGGGGTCGATCTGGGGTCGCTTGTCGCCGAAGGCCTCGAGCATCGCGCGAGCCTACCGCAAGGGCCGCGGGGCCAGGGTCCCCAAACAAAGATGCGCGTCCGACCCGAGGATCGGACGCGCAGACACATGAAGCGGGATGTGCGGGTTTACTTTTGCATGCGACGGATCTTCAGCACCAAGGCTGCGACCACGTCCGGCTTGCTGGCCAAGTCGGGGTTGGGGGCCATCGCCTCGCTCAGGCCGACGGATGCGCCGCCTTCGACGATGACCTTCTTGATCTTGGCGTCGTCGACGCTGGCTTGCCACTGCGGGCTCGTGAAGCTGCGCGGCTTGGGATCCAAGGCGGCCGCGCCGGGGCCGTCACCGGCGCCACTGTTGCCGTGGCAGTTGGCGCAGCGCTCGGAGAAGATCTTGCTGGCCTCGGCCATCGCCGGATCTTCGGCCTTCTTGCCGCCGCCTCCGCAAGCGGTGAGGGCGAGGGTGAACAGGGCGGTGGCGGTGATGGCTCGCGTCATGGGGTGTCCCTTTCGAGGTGGTGTCCGGTGTCGGTTGACGGCTGCAACTTAGTCGAAAATTGCGCGGGGCAAAGCTTTTTCGCGGCACAAAGCGTCCGCTTGCGCCGGCAAACTTTGCTGGGGCGCGTGGGCGCGCTTCGACGCGCCAGGCGCGTGACGAAAGCCGCCACCGACGGCGGACAATGCGATCACGCTCAGCGAGCTCAGCGGCATGGCGATCGCCGCGAAGAGGGGATTGACCAGTCCACCGATCGCGGCCGCGCCGAAGATCAGGTTGTAGGCCAAGGAGATCCCCAAGTTGCGTTTGATGAGACCCAGGGTGGCGCGTGCACCGTCGATCAGTTCGGGGAGCTCGGCGAGCTGCGTACCGTCGGCGAATCGAAGGTCGGCGACGCTGCTCGCGACTTGGCCCGCGTCACCCACCGCGATGCCGACGTCGGCCGCGCGCATGGCTGCGGCGTCGTTGACCCCGTCTCCGACCATCGCACAGGGCGCGTGTTCACGGACCCAGGCGATTTTGGCCTCGGGGGTCATCGCGCCCACCGCTTCGATGCCGAGCTCGCGGCCCAGGCGCTCGACCACGCGGGGGTGGTCGCCGCTGGCGATGGACAGGCTCAGTCCGCGGGCGCGCAGCGCGGCCAAGGTCGCGGCCGCGTCCTCGCGGAGCGTCTGGCCGATGGCCCACATGCCTTGCACTTCGCCGTCGACCTCGAGGGCGACGGGGGACATGCCACGCGCAACGATGGCGTCGAGGCGCCCCGCCCAGCGCGGATCCGATTCGACCCCGAGCCAGGCTGGGGTTCCGATGCGCAGGGCATGGGCACCCACGCGGCCTTGGACGCCGCGGCCGGCTTCGATCTCCCGGCCTTCGACGCGGGGGATCGGCCGCTCGAGCTGCGGCTGGGCCCACCCGAGTAGCGCGGCGGAGACCGGGTGTGCAAGGCCCCCTTCCAAGGCGGCGACCTCGGGGGCGAAGCGCACAAGGCCCTCGTCCTCGCTACTCGCGCGGGGGTGGGCGTGGGTCAAGGTGCCGGTCTTGTCGAAGACGATGTGTCGAATCTCCGCGAGACGCTCGAAGCTGCCGTCTCCGAGGATCGAGAATCCACGATCGGCCGCACGCGCCCGGGCGACGAGCAGTGCCATCGGGGTGGCCAAGCCGAGCGCGCAAGGGCAAGAGATGACGAGGATCGAGACCACCACGTCGAAGCTTCGCGCCGGATCGATCTGCCACCACACCAGACCGGCGACGGTGGCGACGCTGACCACGGCGAGCGCGAACCAGCCCGAGATGCGGTCGACCAAGCGGGCGATGGGCGCGCGGTCGAGGCCGGCGGCATCGATCGTGCGCGCGAGGCCTCCGACGCGAGTCGCCTCGCCGATCCGCGTGACCTCGGCGTGCAGGGTGCCGCTTCGTAGCCACGAGCCCGCGAGCACCTCGTCGCCGCGCTCGACCCGGTGGACTGCGGACTCCCCCGTCAGCGCAGCCCGGTCGACGCGCCCTTCGCCGGCGATGACCCGTGCATCGACAGGGAGGGCCTCGCCCTCACGGATCTCGATGCGTTGGCCGACGCGCAGCGCGGAGGTCGGCACGCTCTCGAGGCGCCCGTCGACGTGCAGACGGCGAGCGCCTTGTGGGAGCAGGCGCTGCAGCAAGCTCCAGCGGCTCGTTGCGCGTTGCTGGCTGCGCGACTGGATCCAGCGCCCGACCAGCAACAAGAAGACCAAGGCGGTGACCGAGTCGAAGTAGCTGCGCTCGCCCGGCGACGCGGACGCGAAGACCGCCCACACCGAGCCAAGGTAGCTGGCCGCGATGCCCAAGGAGATCGGCAAGTCGAGGTGAAGCCGACCCATGCGCAGGGCCGCGATCACCCCACGATAGAAAGGCCACGCGCCGTAGGTGACCGTCGGCAAGGCGATCAGCATGGCCGCCCACTCGAAAAAGCGCGCGTAGTCGGCCTCGATGCCCTGCAGGTAGCCGGCGTGCAGTCCGAAGGCGAGCAGCATCACGTTGCCGGCGCACGCCCCCACCACGGCCAAGCGCAAAAGCTCGCGTCGGTCGGCGCGCTCGCGGGCGCGTTGGGCTTGCGCGTCTTCGACGTGGGCCTCGTAGCCGAGGCGGCGTAGGAGCTGGGCGATCGCGGAGAGGCGGATCCGCTCCGGATCCCAGCGCAGCTGGATGCGCCCGCGGCCGAGGTCGACGCGGGCGCTCTCGAAGCCTTCGATGCGTTCGGGCAGCCGCTCGATCAGCCACACGCAGGCGGCGCAGTTCAGTCCGCTGAGCTGCAACTGCGCTTCGCCCGGCGCCTCCCCGACGCGCGCGAGGAGCTCGGGATCATCGAGGTGGACGAAGTCGGGGCTGACCTCATCGCCGGCGTCCTTGACCCGCTGTGCCTTGCCGCCAAAGCTCTCGCGCAAGCGGTAGTAGTCGCCGAGGCCTTCGTCGTGCAAGAGGCGGTAGACCCCGGCGCATCCGTGACAACAAAAGAGGTGACCGGCCGCGTCGCGCTCGATCTGGGGCGCGTCCCCCAGCGGCAAGCCGCAGTGCGTGCAGGTCGACCCACTCACGGTTGCTCAGCCCCCATGCCGCTCGCGTGGCAGGGCGCTTCGCGAGGAATCTCGCCGCTGGCCGGAGCCAGCGGGGGCGCCACGGGGCCGCCGGTCCATCCGACGATGGAGGCGCAGCCGAGCACGGCCAAGAGCAGCGCGGACAAAAGCGGTGCGCGCTGGGCCCAGCGGCGGCTGACCACCCGCGAGATCCACGATAGTGCGAACAGAGCCGGCAAGGTCCCGAGGGCAAAGGCGGCCATGGCCAAGGCGCCCCGCGCCGCGCTGCCCGTCGAGGCCGCCAAGATCACGTAGCTCCACAGCCACAAGCAGGGTAGGAACACGGCCAGGGCGCCCGTGGCCGCGGCACCGATCCAAGGTCCACGGCGGCTCGCCCGTAGGAGCTGCGCCCGCAGGCGGTCGAGACGGCGAGGCCGGGGGCGCGGGCCGCCGAGCTGCGTCAGGTCGCCGCGCAGGGGATGACGGATCCTCCACAGTCCGTGCAGGGCCAAGACGAGCAAGCTCGCCCCCATGGCGACGCCGGCGACGCGTTGCAGGCCCGCCATGCGGCCGAAGAGATCCAGGCCCGCACCCAGGGCCCCAGCGATGGCGCCGAGGAGGATGTAGGCCGCGACGCGGGCGCCGTGGTAGGCGAACACGGGTCCGCTTCCTTGGCCGCCATCCTCGCGTGCGCCGGCCAAGGTGGCGAAGCCGCCGCACATGCCGACGCAGTGCAGGCTTCCCAGCAAGCTGGCGGTGAGGATGGCGAGGTAGCTCATGTCATGCGCCGTCGCGCGTTGCCGTCGGTGGCCGGAATTCGATGAAGCGCTCGCGTTGCGCGAGCCAGGGAACGCGCTGCGCTTTGTCGGTGGCCGAAGCTTCGGCCCTAAAGCGGAGCGCCCAAAGTCCGCGGCGCGGCGCAGGCCACGGGGCGGCGTAGACACCGGGGCCGCGTCCTTCGAGGGTGAAGCTCTGATCGTAGGCCTCGCTGTCGTGACGCTGGGCCTCGACTTGGACCGAGAGGCCTTCGAGGGGGTGCCCATCGGCGTCGCGTAGCTCGAGGCGGAGCTCGCAGCCACCTTCGGCGGTGACTTCGCAGGGCTCGAGCTGCATGGTCCAGCCCAGCGCCTTCGAGGCTTCGCGGGCCGCGATCTCGTCGTCGAAGGCCAAGGCGCGGGCGTAGTGATCCGGATCCGCGGGCGCAGACGGATGCGAGACCGCGATGGAGATCATGATCGCGTTGGCACCCACCACGGCCGCGAGCCCGAGCGCGATGCCCCAGGGCCAAAGGCTGGCCCGGCGGTCGGCAGAGGTCTTCGTGGATTCGGCGTGGGTCATTGCGGGGCTCGCATGAAGGGAATCTCGACCGTCTCGAGAAAGTCGGTGTCGTCGCGGACCTCGATGCGGATCTCGGCTTCGGCGTCGGTGGGGGCGGCGACGAAGACGGGGATGTGCTCGATCCCGCCGGGGGGCACCTCGAAGGTGGGTAGAGGCGTGATCAGCTCGAACTGGACGCCGGACGGTGCCGCGAGTGTGAAGGTGCGGGCATCACCCCCCTTGTTCGAGACGCGGAGGCGCAGCGCGTTTTGGATGCGGCCGTCGGGCAAGGTGACGAAGGGCGCGGTGGGCTGGCGTCCCAAGTTGAGTTCGACGGGGGCGCGGGTCGAGACGGTGAAAACCATGGCGATGCACACGGCGAGTAGCCCGAGACCGTAGACGACCACGCGCGGGCGCAGCAGGCGGGTCTTCTTGCCTTCGAGAGCGCGCTGCGAGGTCAGCTGGATCAGGCCGGGATCGCGGCCGAGCTTGTTCATGATCCCGTCGCAGGCGTCGATGCAGGCCATGCACTGGATGCACTCCATTTGGTTTCCGTTTCGGATGTCGATCCCGGTGGGACACACCTGCACGCAGGCGCGACAGTTGACGCAGTCCCCGGCGTCGGGGTCGGTGGCCTTGCCGCGCGGCTCACCGCGCTTTTCGTGATAGCCGACCGTCAGCGAGTTCTCGTCGAGCAACACCGACTGAAAGCGGCCGTAGGGACACACGACGATGCAGGTCTGCTCGCGGAACCAGACGAAGTCGAAGCTCAGCGCGGCCGTCAAGAACAGAAACACACCGGTGCCGAAGGGGTGTGCGCTCGGGTGGAGCTGCGCTTCGAGGATGCCTTCGCGGCCGAGAAAATAGGCGACGAAGGTGGTGGCGATGGCCCCGGCGACGGCGATGAAAATCGCGTTCTTGAGCCCGCGTCGCCACAGCTTGGCGAAGTTCCAGGGCTGGGCGTGCAGCTTTTTTTGCTTGGAGACCGGGCCGTCGATCAGTCGCTCGATCGGTCGGATCAAGCTCTCCAAGAACACCGTCTGCGGGCAGCTCCACCCGCACCAGGCCCGGCCGAACAAGGCGGTGAAAAAGAAGACCGAAAAGACGATGAAGCCGAAGAAGAACAGGAAGTACGCGCCGTCGGTGGCGAAGAAGGTCTGGCCGAGGATGTAGGCGCGGCGGGCCGGGATGTCGAAACGCACCGCCGGGTGCCCGCCGATGTCGATCCACGGCGCGCCCAAGAGCAAGACGATCAGGATCGCGTGGACGATCGAGCGCGCGGTGAGGAACTTCCCCCGCTCCCACCGGGGAAAGAGGCGCACGCGCTCTCCGTGCTTTCCGATGGTGCTGACGGTGTCGTTCTCGGCGAGTCCAGCCATGGGGCGTCCTGTCGTCGGCCTCAGCCGCCGGCGCTCTCGGCCGGGACCGGGGCAGCCGACTCGCCTTCGGGGGGCGCGTCGGCCTCACCGGTGGGAGCCATCGCTACCCCCGAAGGTGCGTCGGCTCCGGTCGCAGGATTTGCGCCGGTGGGGGCGGGGGCTGCCTCGCCGGTCGCGGCGACGACGGTCGCGCCCGTGGCCGCAGCCTCGGCCGTATCGCCGTCGACGATGGGATCCCCTTGGGGTGCTTTGGGCTTGGCCGGCGTCGTGCCGCGCAGCGAGTGCACGTAGACGGTGACCTCTTTGATCTCTTCCAAGCTCAGCTGGGTCTTCCACGAGAGCATGCCCTTGGCGGGGACCCCGTGGTAGACGACCTGGATCATCTGCTCGAGGCGCTGACCGTGGATCGAGAACTCGTCGGTCAAGTTCGGGCCGACCAGACCGCCGCCGTCGGCGGCATGGCAGCTCAAGCAGCGGATCTTGTAGGTCGCGGCGCCGCGCTCCATGACGCCGTCTTGCTCGGCGAAGGCCAGCATGGCGGCCTCGTCGGGCAGCTGGACGGGCGGGTGCAGCTGGTACCAGGCCTGCATGTCGGTCTCGAGGGCCTCTTCGGGCAAGGCACCGGGGCCGTAGTGGTAGTAGGGCAGGTAGCCGATCGCCCACAGGATCGAGCCGTACAGAAGGTAGAGCCACCAGCGGGGGAGCGGGTTGTCGTACTCCTGGATGCCGTCGTAGTCGTGATCGAGGATTTCGTCGGTGACACCGGACATGAATCAGTGCTCCTCGCCGAGGGCTTCGATGGGTTGGTCGACCAGCGGCATCATCGAGCGCGCGGCGTAGGCTTGCTTGGCGCCGGGTCGAAAGATCCAGATGAGCGCGCCCAGGAAGACCGAGGTGAACAAGATCACCGTGATCTCGGGCATGAAGAGCAGGTCGGTGTTGGAGAGGACTTCGCCTTTCATGGTGTTCTTCCTCGTGTTCGAGAGTCGTCTCGGATGCGCTTCACTACTCTTTGACGTCGGTGCCCAATCGCTGCAGGTAGGCGATGAGCGCGACCATCTTGCTGTTGGGGGCCACGGTCACCCCGTTGGCCTCCAGCTCGTCCACGATGTATTTCGCCTGCTCGCCGGCCATCCCGCTTGCCCCGCTGATGGCGATCTCGCCGTAGGGGACCCCCACCGCCGAGAGGGCTTCCATCTTCGGCGCAATGCCGTCGAAGTCGACCGTCTGCTCGATGAGGTGGTCGTATTCCGGCATGAGCGAGGCCGGTGAGGTCGAGCGCGGGTTCTCGAGGTGGTTGTAGTGCCACAAGTTCGGGTACTTGCCGCCCACGCGCAGCAGGTCGGGACCGATGCGGCGCGAGCCCCACAAGAAGGGGTGGTCGTAGACGTACTCACCGGCCTTGGCGTAGTCGCCGTAGCGCAACACCTCTTCGCGGAAGGGACGGACCATCTGCGAGTGGCAGTTCACGCAGCCCTCCGAGATGTAGATGTCGCGTCCCGCCAGCTCGAGCGGCGTGTAGGGGCGCACGCTCTCGATGGTCGGCACGTTGGACTTGATGGCCATGCTGGGGATGAGCTCGAACATGCCGCCGGCGGCCACGGCCAAGGTGGTCCACAAGGTGAAGGCCAGGGGGCGTCCCTCGAGACGACGGTGCCAGCTGGTCTTGGCCTCCTTCTCCCCTTGGGCCTTGGGCTCGGGGATGGTGACCTCGATGACCGGGTCCTTCAGATCCCCGCGCGTTTGCCAGGTCTTCCAGAGGTTCCAGAACATCAGCAAGAAGCCGGTGATGTAGACCGAGCCGCCCACGGCGCGCGCCCAGTAGGTGGGGTTGAGCGCAGGTATCATCTCGTCCCACGCCGCGTAGACCAGCTGGCCGTCGGCGTTGAACTCCTTCCACATCAGACCCTCGGTGATGCCGTTGGCCCACATCGAGAGCACGTAGATGCCGATGCCCAGGATGCCGAACCAAAAGTGGGTGGTGGCGAGCTTGACGCTGTGCAGCTCGGTTCTCCACAGGCGCGGCAGCAGCCAGTAGAGGATGCCGAAGGTCATGAAGCCGTTCCAACCGAGGCCGCCCGCGTGCACGTGGGCGATGGTCCAGTTGGTGTAGTGGCTCTGGGGGTTGACCGACTTGA
>JAUIJR010000605.1 GCA_030431075.1 Polyangia bacterium
CTCGTCTTTTTGCCGGGCGCCTCCGAGATCTCGCGTTGCCACGAGAAGCTCGCCCCCTACTGTGCCCACCACGGCCTCGACTTGTTCACCTTGCACGGCGAGCTCGACAAGTCGCGCCAAGACGCCGCCGTCGCGCCCAGCGATCGCCCCAAGGTGATCTTGTCCACCAACGTGGCCGAGACCTCGGTGACGATCGACGATGTCGCCACCGTGATCGACGCGGGCTTGGCTCGCGTCGCCCGGCACGACCCCTTCACCGGTCTGGCGCAGCTCGAGCTGCGCCCCATCTCGCGGGCCTCGGCCGAGCAGCGGGCCGGTCGCGCCGGTCGAACGCGTCCGGGGCACTGCGTTCGCTTGTACGCGCGCGCGGATTTCGAGCGCCGCAGTCCCCGCGAAGCCCCCGAGGTCGCCCGCAGCGAGTTGGCCGAGGCCCTCTTCGAACTCGCCGCCTTCGAAGCCGGCGACCCCGGCACCTTTCGCTGGTTCGAGGCCCCGCCCGAGGCTGCCCTGGAGCGCGCGCAGACCCTCTTGCGTGGGCTCGCGGCCATCGACGAGTCGCATGCGCTCACCGACTTGGGGCGCCAGATGCAGCCTTGGCCTTTGCACCCGCGCTTGGCCCAGGTGATGGCCCGCGCCCCCGCCGAGGGCTGTGCCGAGCTGGCCGCGGGCGTGTGCGCCGTCTTGGCCGAGAGATCCTTGCGTCGCTCGGATCGTCCCGCGCCGCGTCCCGACGACGCGGATCCCCTCTTCGAGCTCGGCTTGCTCGGCTTGGAAGGCAAGGGACGACGACCCTCTCGCGGCGGCGACGCGAGCTTCGACCCACGGGTGGCCCAGGCCGTTCGCCAAGGCCGCGGCGCGTTGCTCGATCGCCTGCGCAAGCGCGGGGCCGAGCTGCGGCCGGGCAAAGATCCCCGTCGCGCTTTGCGAGCGCTGCTCGCCGACGCCTTTTTCGACAAGGTCGCCAAGGTGCGGGGCGAGGGCGACCGACTCGAGGCCCAGTTTCTCGACGGTCGCGCGATCCCCTTGGCCCCCGCCTGCGTCGTGCGCGAGGACCGATGGCTGGTGGCCCTGCGCGCGCAGGTCCGTCAAAGCGGCACGCATCGGCGCGAAGAGATCGGCGCGGCCTGTGCCGTCGAGGTTGACCACCTGCTCGAGAGCCGCCTCGAGGAGATCGAAGAGCTCGTCGACTATCGCTTCGACGCCCAGTCGCAACGGGTCCAAGCCCATGCGCGCTTGATGCTCGGCGCCCTCGAGATCGAGGCGAGCCGGGTCGCGGGAGACCCCGAGTCGATCGCGGCTTGCCTACGCGAGGGTCTTCGCAGCCTCGGCGTGGACAAGCTCGTGGATCGAGAGGCCCTCGAAGCGCTACGCGCCCGACTCGGCTTCGCGCACGACGCCGGCTTCGGGCTGCCCGAGGACTTCGAGCTCGACGCCGCGCTCGCGCAGATCGTCGATGCGGCCTGCACGGGCTGCGATCGCCTCAGCCAGGTCCGCGAGCAAGACCCCCTGAGCTTGCTTCGCGTGCAGATCGAAAGCGAGGCGGGCGCCCGCCTCGACGACTTCGCGCCCGCCTCGATCACCTTGCCCGGGGGACGTCGGCTGCGGGTGGACTACGCGCTTGGCCGCCCGCCCAGCGTCGCCTCGTTTTTGCAGGACTTCTTTGGAAGCTCGCGGGGGCCGACGATCGGGGGCGGACGGGTGCCTTTGGTCTTGCACCTGCGCGCACCCAACCGACGCGACGTGCAGGTCACCACCGACCTGGCCGGATTTTGGGAGCGGCACTACCCCACGCTGCGCAAGCAGCTGATGCGCCGCTACCCCAAGCACGACTGGCCCGAAGACCCCGTCACGGCCAAGCCCCCCGCCCCGCGTCCGCGTGGACGTCGGCGTCGCTGAGTCCATCGCTCTCGACCGGCGCGGCCTCAGGCGCCCCAAGCACCGTCGACGTCGAGCACCTGTCCGCTGACGTAGTCGGCGTTCTCACCGACGAAAAACTCGACGACCCGCGCGACGTCGTCGGGCGTGCCCACCCGACCCAGCGGAACCTCTCGCGCGTAGGCGGCGAAGCCCGCCTCGCCGGTGTCGGCCGTCATGTCCGTGCGCAGCAGCCCGGGCGCGACCGCGTTGACCCGGATCCCGCGCGGCCCGAGCTCTTTGGCCAAGCCACGCACCGCCCCTTCGATGCCCGCCTTGGCCGCCGCGTAGGCGACCTTTCCGGCGAGCCCGTGGCGCGCGAGGTTCGAGCCCAAAAAGACGATCCGCGCCCCCTCGGCCACCCGCTGCGCGTGCAGCAAGGCGCGAAGCAGCCGCAGTGGCGCGAGCAAGTCGAGCTCGATCTGTTGGCTGAGCGGGTCGACCCCATCGAGCTCGAGGGTCTCGAAGGGGGCCCGCGTGGCGACCCCCGCGTTGAGCACCACGATCTCGAGGGGCGCGCCCAAGGCGTCGACGACGGACCGAACGCCGGCCGGGTCTCCGAGATCCGCCGCCAACAAGGCCACGGCCTCGGGGTGGGCCTCGCGGACCTGGGCGGCCAAGTCATGCGCGCGGCGGTAGACGGCCAGCACTTCGTGGCCGCCCGCGGCCAGACGGCGGGTGATCGCGGCGCCGACCCCTCGGCTCGCGCCGGTGACCAAGGCCTTCATGATCGGGCCGCCCTCATGCGCTCGGCTCCTCGACGGGCTCGTCGACGGGGATCTCGTCGGCCCGAATGAAGGGCGGCACGTCGCAGCAAAACAAGGTCGCGCGCGTGGAGCTGTGGTT
>JAUIJR010000606.1 GCA_030431075.1 Polyangia bacterium
ATCCGCCGACGGCCGCGCCGTGGCGGCGAGCTCAAAACCCTCCCCGGACCCGGCCAACGTGGCGGGAGGCTGGATTCACGAGCTCTTGGGCCGTGTCGACGGCATCTTGCGCCGGGTGGAACGCGGGGGACTGCCCGCGTTGGAGCTACACATCAGTTTGCGACGCTTGCGTGAACGTCTGGCCCGTCGGCGCTGAAGCGCGCGCGAGCGGTTGCCGCGTCCAGATCCGGGGTCTATCCTAGACGGACCCACTCGAACGCACCGCTCGAGTTCCCGCCGTCCCCCTAACACCCCACGGGACGTCGGATGGGCCGCCTGACCCGTGGCCCGCCGTCGCGATCATCTGACCACGCTCGCGACACACCTCCTTTCGGAGGTGCTGGACATGCATCGAAAGCGAACCTGAACATGAAAATCGATCCCTCGCTGCCGGCGCCCGATTGGGTGGCGCTGGAGACCGCCTTTGAACACAACGCCCCCGAGACCCACAGCTACTTGGATCTGGAGACCGGGGCGGTCCTGACCATCGTCGATTCGCGTCCCGAAGACGACTCCAAGCGCGCCATGATCCGTGCGCACCGGGGCCGCTTCGTGCACCTCGACCCTGCCTCCTCGCGCGAGCAGTACCGCTGGATGGAGCGCTTCGTCGCTTCGGTCGAAGACGGTGCCCTCAAAGAGCGCCTGATCTTGGCCATAGACGGTAAGGGGGCCTTTCGCCGCTTCAAAGATGTGCTGCTGAGCTACCCGGTGGAGCGCGACCGCTGGTTCACCTACCGGGCGACCTTGCTGCACATCTACATCAACGGCTGGCTGCAGACGAAGGAGATGACCTTGGGTGAAGAGCCGCCGTGGGGTGACCCGCAACCGCCCGAGGAGCCCGACGTGCCGCTCGAAAAGCCGGTCGGCGATCGTGGAGAGGGGCCCACCGAGACCCTGCGGGCCAAGGCCCTGTCCGCCATCGAGGCGCTTCCCCCGCTGGAGCTTCCGGCCGCACTGGCCTACCTGAAGTTTCTGGCCGAGCGGCAGCCCTCGGTTCAAGATTAGCCCGTGGCCGCCGAAGGTCGCGGCGCCGTCGCCGTGCAAAGCGCTCCTCGCGTGTCCGCACGGGCGCGGCGATTCATCGGCATCAGCTTGGGCGGCGGGCGCGGCAAGAACACGGCCGTCGCCCGCATCGACTTCGACGACGAGGGACGCTTCGTCATCACCGAGGCACGCACGCGTTCGGCCGAGCGCGGGGGCGGCGAGATCAAAGGCGACGCGCCGGGCCTTCCTTTTCGAGATCCGCAGCTGCTCGCGTGGCTCGAGCGCTGGGTCGACGAGGACACCTTGGTGGGCATCGACGCGCCGCTCACCTTGCCCGCCTGTATCCGCTGCACCTTGGCCTGCCCGGGGACCGACGCCTGCGAGGTCCCCGTGGTGCGATGGATGCGGGATTGGGCGCCGCGCTTGAACCCCCGAGAGGGGCGCAGCGATCGTCACAAGCCGCACGTCACCCCCTACACCCAGCGGGCGACGGAACTCGTCTTGGCCTCGGTCACCGGGCAGCCGCGCGAGGCCCTGGGGCAGGGGATGGGTCCGCTGGCCGCGCGCGCCACTTACCTTCGCCGGGCGATGGGGCGTCGCTTGCGTGTGCACGAGAACCTGCTCGAGGTGCATCCGCGGGCGACGATCTGGCGGCTCTTCGGGCTTCGCCAAGAGCAGGCCACCCGCGTCGGCGATCAAGCCGAAGTGGTCGAGGCGCGCCGCGAGGTGCTCTCGTCATTGAGTGAGGGCTTCGACTTCGATCGGGTGTGGCCCGAGCTTGTCGTGCGACGGGTGCCCGTCTTTCATGCGCTCATCTCGGCCTTCACCGTCTTGCACGCGAGCCGCGACGCACAGCGTGGGCCCTTGGACTTGGACGTCGAGGGCGAAGATCCGACCGTGCGGCGCGCCGTCCGAGAGCTCTCGAGCCTCTGGTCCGAAGATGGTTGGGTATTTACGCCCCAATCGCGGGCCACTCGCAGCAACTCCGGCTGAAATAACGGCGTTCATACGCCGAATCTCGCTCTCGGCCTTGACCGCAGGGGGGTCTAGGCCCCACATTTCGCGCACTGCCTGGACCTTTCGAGGCCGGGACGGGAGGAAAAATGAGCACCCGACTGCACCTGTTCAAGTCGAAGATCCACCGCGCGACCGTGACCCATGCCGACCTCGAGTACGAGGGCAGCGTCACCATCAGCGGGGACCTCATGGACGCGGCCCAGATCCACGAGCACGAGCAAGTGCACATCTGGAACGTGGACAAGGGCACGCGCCTGGTCACCTACGCCCTGCGCGGGGACGACGACAGCGGCATCATCTGCATCAATGGCGCGGCGGCCCACCTGGCCGAGCCCGGCGACAAGGTGATCATCGCCACCTTCGCCGAGGTCCCGGCCGAAGAGGCCGCCGACTGGGAGCCGACGGTGGTGCTGTGCCGCGAGAACAACCAGATCGCGGACCCGCAGTACGCCGAGCTGGCGGGCCCCAAGCGCCGCCAAAACATGTTGCAGTAGGCCCAGCCTACTCGCAGGCGATGCCCCAGGCGTCGAGATCCCAGGTCTTGACCAGGGTGGAGAAGTCTCGCGCCAGCGCGTCGGGGCATACGGTAGTCGCGGCCGCGTCGCCCATCGAGGCCTCGTCCACGTATTCGACGTGGAAGACCGCCTTGCCCGCGTCGATGAACGGCGAGAGCGCGCCACACTCGTCGTAGCTTTGGCACTCTTCGTTGA
>JAUIJR010000092.1 GCA_030431075.1 Polyangia bacterium
CTTCGTGATGGCGGCGGTCAGGGTGGTCTTGCCGTGGTCAACGTGACCGATGGTCCCGATGTTCACGTGGGGCTTGTCGCGGACGAACTTTTCCTTGGACATGGCTCTTCTCGACTGGGTGTCTTCGTTGGGGAAGCTTTTGGGGTGGACGGTGAGGAGGATCGTGACCGCAGCTCAGTAGCCCCGGACGCCTTCGATGATCTCTTGCTGTTTGGAACTCGGAACTGCGTCGTACCGAGCGAATTGCATCGTGTAGGATGCGCGACCTTGGGTCGCTGAGCGCAGCGCCGTAGCATAGCCAACCATTTCTGCCAAGGGGACCTCGGCCGAAATGGCGGGCGTCAGCGAGCTTGCCTCCATGCCCAAGACGCGGCCTCGCCGCGTGCTCAGGTCGGAGTGCACTGAACCGGTGAACTCCTCGGGCGTGACGACCTCGACGGCCATGACCGGCTCGAGCAGCGTGGGCTTCGCCTGGGTCATCGCCTCGGTCGCGGCCATGGTGGCCGCGGCCCGCACCGAAGAGTCCGTAGAGTCGCTCTCATCGAGCGTCAGGGCCTTGATCTCCACCTGGACGTCCTGGACCGGGTAGCCGAGCAGCGGTCCGCGTCCGAGGGCGTCGGTCACGCCCTCGATGGCGGCGTCCTTGAAGCTCTTGGCCATCGCCTCGGTGGCCGGGGTGTTGGGGAGGGCCAAGCGCACCTCGTTGCCCGCGCCGCGCTCTCGAGGCGTGAGTTCGAGCACGATGCTGGCGAACTGGCGCTTGCCGCCGATCTCCCGGTCGTAGGTGAGGCTCTCTTGGCGGGTGCCGGCGACGCTCTCGCGGTAGGCCACCTGCGGCTTACCCACTCGGCACTCGACTTTGTACTCGCGCAAGAGGCGGTCGACGATGATCTCGAGGTGGAGCTCGCCCATGCCGCAGATGAGCTTTTGGCCGCTGTCGGCGTCGTCGCGGGTGGTGAAGGAGGGGTCCTCGGCCGCGATGCGTGCGAGGGCCTCGTCCAAGGCGGGCTGGTCGGCGGTGGTCTTGGCCTCGACGGCGCGGAAGATGACCGGGTCGGGGATCTGCATTCCCGGCAACACGACCTGCTCTTTGTCCTCGCCGTCGATCAGGGTGTCGCCGGTGGTGGCGAACTTGAGGCCCACGGCCGCGGCGATCTGGCCGGGTCCGACGACCTCGATCTCGGTCGTGCGGTTGGCGTGAACCTCGAGCAGCTTGTTGACGCGCTCCTTGCGGTTGCGTGTGGCGTTTTGGATCCGCTGCTTGAGGTGGATCTCGCCCGAGTAGACGCGAAAGAAGATGATGGGGCCCCGGTGCGGGTCTTGGATGAGCTTGAAGGCCAGGGCCAAAAGCGGGTCGCTCGAGACCGGGCGACGCTCGACTTCGGTCCCGTCTTCGCGCTGCACCGTCACCGGCGGCAAGTCGAGGGGCGAAGGCAGGTAGGCCACGACCGCGTCGAGCACCGGCTGCACGCCCTTGTTCTTGAGGGCCGAACCGCACAGCACGACGACGCCTTTGCGGCTGACGGTCACGCGGCGTAGGGCCGCGACGATGCTCTCTTGGTCGAGTGCGTCGGCCCCTTCTTCCAAGAAGACGGCCATGACGTCGTCGTCGACTTCGCTCAGGGACTCGAGCATCTGCTCGCGCGCGAGGGCGGCGTCTTCGTAGAGCGCATGCCCCTCCCCTACCTCTTCGCGCTCGACCTTCTCGCCGTGCTCACCCGAAAAGCGCAGGGCCTGCATCGTGATGAGATCGACGACGCCCTCGAAGGCCGACTCGCTGCCAATGGGCATCTGCACCACGATGGGGTGCGCTTGCAGGCGCGACACGAGCATTTCGACCGTACGGGAGAGGACGGCTCCGGTACGGTCGAGCTTGTTGACGAAACAGATGCGGGGGACGCCGTAGCGGTCGGCTTGGCGCCAGACCGTCTCGGACTGGGGCTCGACGCCGGCGACGCCGTCGAACACGGCCACCGCTCCGTCGAGCACGCGGAGGCTGCGCTCGACCTCGACCGTGAAGTCCACGTGTCCGGGCGTGTCGATGATGTTGATACGGTGCTCGCCCCAAAAGCAGGTGGTCGCCGCCGAGGTGATGGTGATGCCGCGCTCTTGCTCTTGCGGCATGTAGTCCATCTGCGTCGCCCCGTCGTGCACTTCGCCGATGCGGTGGCTCTTGCCCGTGTAGAACAAGACCCGCTCGGTGGTCGTGGTCTTGCCGGCATCGATATGCGCCATGATCCCGATGTTTCGGGTCAGGCGAGTCGTTTGATTGCCGGGCTTGGCCATGACGAAGTGCCGCAGGGGCGAGGTGGTGAGGGGAGAAACGCTGCTTGGGCCGGTTCCGGAACCATCCGTCCTCAGTCGAGGCGGGTGTGGTGCCGGGCCGGCCCGGGGCTGGGGTCTTCGGGGCACCGAGGGTGCCGCGCGTCGCCCATGGAAAGTTGAAAGAAAGGCTAGTTCAGTGGAGCTCGAGGGCTGGGATTACCAGCGGTAGTGGGCGAAGGCGCGGTTGGCCTCGGCCATCTTGTGCACGTCTTCGCGCTTCTTGACCGCGGCACCGCGGTTTTGGGCCGCGTCGAGCATCTCGTTGGCGAGACGCTCACGCATCGTCTTCTCGGGACGGGCGCGGCTGAAGCTCACGAGCCAGCGGTAAGCCAAAGCTTGGCTACGCTCGGCGCGGACTTCCATGGGGACTTGGTAGTTGGAGCCGCCGACGCGGCGCGCACGGACCTCGACGCGCGGGCGGACGTTGGCGAGCGCCTTCTCGAAGACCTTGACGGGATCGTCCTTGGTTTTCTCCGAGATGATCTCGAAGGCACCGAAGACCACCTTCTCGGCGATCGACTTCTTGCCGTCGAGCATGACCACGTTGATCAGCTTGGCGATCTGGCGGTTCACGTCCGCGGGGTGGTCGGTGTAGCGAATGTCCGTCGTGAGACGGGTCTTCAGGCGAATGTGCTTGCGGGACATGGTCGTAATCCTCGGCGCGCCGGCCTACTTGGGGCGCTTGGTCCCGTACTTCGAGCGACGCTGACGACGGCCCTCGACGTGGAGGGTGTCGAGGGAGCCGCGCACGATGTGATAGCGAACGCCGGGAAGGTCCTTCACACGACCACCGCGCACGAGCACGATGCTGTGCTCTTGCAGGTTGTGCCCCTCACCCGGGATGTAGGAGGTGACCTCGATGCCGTTGGTCAAGCGAACGCGGGCGACCTTGCGAAGCGCCGAGTTCGGCTTTTTCGGGGTGCTCGTGTAAACGCGGACACAAACTCCGCGGCGCTGCGGGCAGCGCTTCAACGCGGGCGCGGTGCCCTTTTTCACCTGTCGCTGGCGTCCTTTGCGGACGAGCTGCTGAATGGTTGGCATGTCGAGGTCTTTTTCGGGTCGAGTGGGCTGGTCGGCGGGCCGAATTCGGCGAAGCCGGGTTCCAAAATCCAGTTTGTAGCTACCGAGGTAGCCAAAGCGCTCCCTACCCAGGGAGCAGCGGGAGCCGGAGTATAGGGAGATTGGTCTTTTGATCAAGCACAAGATCAAAGGGTGCGTGAGGAGTTTTCAGCCTCATCGCACCCTTTGCTCACGATCGCGCACAGCGCGCGTTCAGATCTTCCGAGATCGCCAGGGAACTAGTCCAAAGCGGCCAGATCTTGCTCCGCGGCCCGACGCACGGTCGGGGTCGCGGACGCCGCCGTGTCGTCGTCGGTGTCCATCTGGAGCTGGCGGTAGACGGCGAGGCCGGTACCGGCGGGGATCAGGCGGCCCATGATGACGTTCTCTTTGAGACCGCGCAGGTTGTCGATCTTGCCTTGCAGGGCCGCCTCGGTGAGCACCTTGGTGGTCTCCTGGAAGGACGAGGCCGACACGAAGCTCTCGGTCGAAAGCGAGGCCTTGGTGATGCCCAAAAGCAGGGCCTGACCGGTGGCCGGCTGTCCGCCGAGGGCCGAGACACGCTGGTTCTCCTGACGGAAGACGCGTCGCTCGACGTGGTCCTCGGCCAAGAAGTTCGTGTCGCCGGGGCTGACGATCTTCACGCGTCGCATCATCTGACGAACGATCGTCTCGATGTGCTTGTCGTTGATCTTCACACCCTGCAGTCGGTAGACCTCTTGGATCTCGTCGAGCAGGTAGGAGGCCAGCGCCTTCTCACCCATGACGGCCAAGATGTCGTGCGGGTTGGCGGGGCCATCCATCAGCTTCTCGCCGGCGCGGACGCGGTCGCCCTCGCGGACTTGAAGGTGGCGGATCTTCGGCACGAAGAACTCGTGCGGGTCGCCGTTCTCCGGGGTGATGATCACGCGGCGCTTGGTCGCGCGATCCTTGCCGAAGGAGATGACGCCGTCGGTCGTGGCGATGATGGCGTGGTCCTTGGGCGTGCGGGCCTCGAAGAGCTCGACGACGCGGGGCAGACCACCGGTGATGTCCTTGGTCTTCGCGGCTTCGCGGGGAAGCTTGGCGATGACGTCACCGGCTTTGATCTGGGCGCCCTCGTTGACGTTGAAGGTCGCGCCGATCGGCAGGAAGTAGCGCGCTTCGTGCTTGCCGCCGCCGATCATGACGGGCGTGCCGTCGTCGCCGAGGATGACCAAGCGAGGACGCGCATCTTTGTCGCGGCTCTCTTGGACGACCATCGAGCTGTGACCGGTGACCTCGTCGACGGCCACCTTCATGGTGACGCCCTCGATGATGTCGCCGTACTGCACGGCACCCGAGGCCTCACAGACGATCGGGATGGAGTGCGGGTCCCACTCGGCCAGCAGCTGGCCACCTTCGACCTTGTCGCCTTCGCGCACGTTGAGGCGCGCGCCGTAGACGAGGTCGTAGGTCTCGCGCGGGCGGTCCTTCTCGTCGAGTAGCTCGATCTGCGCGTGGCGGTTCATGACCACCGCGTACTCGTCGCGCTGCACCAACTCGATGTCCTGCAAGCGGACCTTGCCGCCGAAGCGGGCCTCGAGGGTGCTCTGCTCGGCTTGAACGTTGCCGACACCACCGATGTGGAAGGTACGCATGGTGAGCTGCGTACCCGGCTCGCCGATGGACTGGGCGGCGATGATGCCGACCGCCTCACCGACGTCGACGAGCTGGCCGCGGGCCAGGTCGCGTCCGTAGCAGTGCGCGCAGATGCCTCGCAGGGCCTCGCAGGTCAGCACCGAACGGATGCCGACCTTTTGGATGCCGGCCATCTCGATCTCGAGGGCCTTGGCCTCGTCGATGAGGTCGCCCTCGTCGACGATGATATCGTCCGAGCCCGGCTGGTAGATGGGCTCGAGCGCGACGCGACCGAGCACGCGGTCGCCGAGACGCTCGATGACCTCGCCGGCCTCGACGAGCGCCGAGACTTCGATGCCCTGCAAGGTGCCGCAGTCGAACTCGGTGATGACCGCCTCTTGGGCGACGTCGACGAGACGACGGGTCAGGTAACCCGAGTTGGCGGTCTTGAGGGCCGTGTCGGCCAGTCCCTTGCGGGCACCGTGCGTCGAGGTGAAGTACTGCAACACCGTGAGGCCCTCACGGAAGTTGGTCGTAATCGGGGCCTCGATGATCTCGCCGCTGGGCTTGGCCATCAGGCCGCGCATGCCGGCGAGCTGGCGCATCTGCTGACGCGAACCACGGGCACCGGAGTCGGCCATGATGTAGATGGAGTTGAAGGACTGCATCTCGCGGGACTTGCCGGTGCGATCGTCCGTCGCGTCCTGCTTGGAGATACCGTCCATCATCGCGTTGGCGATGTTCTCCGAGACCTGCGCCCAGATGTCGACGACCTTGTTGTAGCGCTCGCCCGAGGTGATGAGACCGTCGGCGTACTGGCCAGCGATGCGCCGGACCTCGCCTTGGGCCGACTCGAGCAAGGTCCGCTTCTCGTCGGGGATGACCATGTCGTCCACGCAGATCGAGATGCCCGCCTTCGTCGCCTCGGTGTACCCGGTGCTGCGCAGGTAGTCGGCCATCAGCACCGTCGCCTTTTGACCGCAGATGCGATAGGCGACGTCGATGATCTCGTTGAGCTGCTTTTTGCCCAGCGGCTTGTTGACCATGTCGAAGGGAATCTGCTCGGGGATGCCTCCCTCGTAGAGCAGCACGCGGCCACAGGTCGTCTCGACCATGGGCTCGCCCTTCTTCATGCGCACCTTGATCTTGGCTTGCAGGTGCAGCACGCCGTGGTCGTAGGCCATCCGGACCTCTTTGGGAGATCCGTAGTAGCCGACGAAGTAGCCGTCCTCGTCCGGGTCGTTCACCTCGCCGTTGGCGAAGGCGCGCTCGCGGGTCATGTAGTAGAGCCCGAGCACGATGTCCTGCGAGGGCACGATGATCGGCTTGCCGTTCGCGGGGCTGAGGATGTTGTTGGTCGACATCATCAGCACGCGGGCTTCCATCTGCGCTTCGATGCACAGCGGAACGTGCACGGCCATTTGGTCGCCGTCGAAGTCGGCGTTGAAGGCGGTGCAGACCAGCGGGTGAAGCTGAATGGCCTTGCCCTCGATCAGCACGGGCTCGAAAGCCTGGATGCCGAGGCGGTGGAGGGTCGGCGCGCGGTTGAGCAGCACCGGGTGCTCCGTGATCACCTCTTCGAGGATGTCCCAGACCTCCGCCGACTCGCGCTCGACCATGCGCTTGGCCGACTTGATCGTGGTGACCAGGCCGCGCGCCTCGAGCTTGTTGTAGATGAAGGGCTTGAACAGCTCGAGGGCCATCTTCTTGGGAAGACCGACCTCGTGGAGCTTGAGCTCGGGGCCGACGACGATGACCGAACGGCCGGAGTAGTCGACGCGCTTACCGAGCAGGTTCTGACGGAAGCGTCCCGACTTGCCGCGCAGCATGTCGCTGAGGGACTTGAGGGGGCGCTTGTTCGGACCGGTGATGGTCTTGCCGCGACGGCCGTTGTCGAACAGGGCGTCGACGGCCTCTTGGAGCATGCGCTTCTCGTTGCGGATGATGATCTCCGGCGCGGCGAGCTCCTTGAGGCGCTTGAGGCGGTTGTTGCGGTTGATGACGCGACGGTAGAGGTCGTTGAGGTCCGAGGACGCGAAACGACCGCCGTCGAGCGGCACCAAGGGGCGCAGGTCGGGCGGGAGCACCGGCACGACCTCGAGCATCATGTGCTCGGGCTTGTTGCCGCTTGAGCGGAAGGCCTCGATCACGCGCAGGCGCTTGGCGGCCTTCTTGCGCTTGGCCTCGCTGGTCGCGGTGGCCAGGGCCTGGCGAAGCTCGCGGGCTTCGACCACGGGGTCCATCTTTTGCAGGAGCTCTTGGATGGCCTCGGCGCCCATGCCGGCGCGGAAGGCATCGTCACCGAGTTCGTCGACGAGCTGGTCGAAGCGCTCCTCGGTGAGGATCTCGCGCTCGTCGAGACCCGAGTCGATCGGATCGATGACGATGTAGTTCTCGCAGTACAGAACCTTCTCGAGCTTGCCGAGGGGGAGGTCCAGCGCGGTGCCGATGCGCGAGGGCAGGCTCTTGAGGAACCAGATGTGCGCCACCGGAGTGGCCAGGTCGATGTGCCCGGCGCGCTCGCGACGGACCTTCGAGTGGATGACTTCGACGCCGCACTTTTCGCAGACGACGCCGCGGTGCTTCATGCGCTTGTACTTGCCGCACAAGCACTCGTAGTCCTTGATGGGCCCGAAGATCTTGGCGCAAAAGAGGCCGTCTTTTTCGGGCTTGAAGGTCCGGTAGTTGATGGTCTCCGGGTTCTTGACCTCGCCGTGGCTGCGGTCGCGGATGACCTTGGGCGAAGCGATGCCGATCTTGAGGGCGTTGAAGACCGCCGCTTCCTTGGGCTTTTCGAAGAAGCTGAAGATGTCGCGCATGTCGATTTCCTCTGTGGGTTCCTGGCTGGGTTCCTGGCTTCTCGACTATTCGGCCGCGTAGGCGTCGTCGCCTTCGTCCTCGATGTTGACCAGTTCGACATCGAGGCACAGGGCTTGGAGCTCCTTGAGGAGCACGTTGAAGGACTCGGGCACACCGGCTTGCATGGTGGGCTGGCCCTTGACGATGGACTCGTACATCCGCATGCGGCCGACGACGTCGTCCGACTTCACGGTGAGCAGCTCTTGCAGCGCGTAGGCGGCACCGTAGGCCTCGAGGGCCCAGACCTCCATCTCACCGAGACGCTGACCACCGAACTGGGCCTTGCCGCCCAAGGGCTGCTGCGTGACGAGCGAGTAGGGTCCGATGCTGCGCGCGTGGATCTTGTCGTCCACCAAGTGGTGCAGCTTGAGCATGTACATCACGCCGACGGTGACGTTCTCCTCGAAGGGCATGCCCGTGCGGCCGTCGAACAAGATGGCCTGACCGGAGGTCGGCAAGCCGGCCTTGACCAGGGTGTTCTTGACCTCGGACTCGTGGGCGCCGTCGAAGACCGGCGTGGCCAAGAAGACGCCACGACGCAGCTTGTCGGAGAAGCGAATGACGTCGTCGTCCGGGAGGGAGTCGACGAACTTCTGCGCCTCGGGCGTCTCGTAGATCTTTTTGAGTTGCGAGCGGAGAATCTCCGGCTCGTAGGAGGTGAGCATGTAGCGGTCGATCTGGCGACCGAGCTCGCGTGCGGCCCAACCGAGGTGGACCTCGAGCACCTGCCCGATGTTCATGCGCGAGGGCACGCCCAGCGGGTTGAGGACGATGTCCACGGGGGTGCCGTCCTCGAGGTAGGGCAGGTCCTCGGTGGGGAGGATGCGGGAGATGACGCCCTTGTTGCCGTGACGGCCGGCCATCTTGTCGCCCACCTGAAGCTTGCGCTTGATGGCGATGTAGACCTTGACCATCTTGATGACGCCGGGCGGCAGCTCGTCGCCCTTGGTCAGCTTGGCGATCTTCTCGCGGTAGGTGGTCTCGATCTCGTCGATGTCCTTTTCGAGACGACGCCCGAGGGCCTCGACGAGCTCGGTGTCCTCGGCCGTCGAGACCGAGAACTGCGACCAGTAGTGGCGCGGCACCGAGTCGAGGGTGGCCGCGTCGAGCACGACGCCCGCTTCGACCAGGACCTTGCCGTCGTCGTCGACGAGCTTGGCTGCGGTGGTCTTGCGCATGAGGACCTCGCGCATGCGGCCGTGATAGCCGGCCGACACGATGGCCACGTTGTCGCGGTGATCTTGGATGAGCTTCTCGCGCTCTTGGTCCTCGATCATCTGCGCGCGGCTGTCCTTTTCGACGCCCTTGCGGGCGAAGACGCGGGCGTCGATCACGATGCCGCTGACCCCCGGGGGCAAGCGCAGCGAGGTGTCGCGCACGTCGCCGGCCTTCTCGCCGAAGATGGCGCGAAGCAGCTTCTCTTCGGGCGAGAGCTGGGTCTCTCCCTTAGGCGTGATCTTGCCGACCAGGATGTCGCCGGCGTGCACCTCGGCGCCGATGCGGACGATGCCCGCCTCGTCGAGGTTGGCCAGCGCCTCTTCACCCACGTTGGGGATGTCGCGCGTGATCTCCTCTTTGCCGAGCTTGGTGTCGCGGGCGATGCACTCGAACTCCTCGATGTGGATCGAGGTGTAGACGTCCTCGCGGATCAACCGCTCGGAGACCAGGATCGAGTCCTCGAAGTTGTAGCCCTGCCAGGGCATGAAGGCGACGAGGAGGTTTTGGCCCAAGGCGAGCTCGCCAGTGTCCGTGGCGGCACCGTCGGCGATGACGTCGCCCGACTTCACGCGGTCACCGACCGAGACGATCGGCTTTTGGTTGAGCGCCGTGTTCTGGTTGGAACGACGGAACTTGACCAAGTTGTAGATGTCCGGCTTGGCGCCGAGGATGCTGCGCGACTCTTCGCGGCCCGAGACGGGCTTGACGACGATGCGACCGCCGTCGACCTGCTCGACGATGCCGTCGCGCTCGGCCACGGCCGTGCTGCCCGAGTCACGGGCGACGTGCGACTCCATGCCGGTGCCGATGAGCGGCGCCTCGGTGCGCAGGCAGGGAACCGCCTGGCGCTGCATGTTGGCGCCCATGAGGGCGCGGTTGGCGTCGTCGTGCTCGAGGAAGGGCACGAGCGAGGCGGCCACCGAGACCAGCTGGTTCGGCGAGACGTCCATCAGCGTGATCTCGCTGGGCTGGACCATCTCGATGATCTCGTCGTTGTGGCGGCAGGTCAGGGTGTCGCCGACGAGCTTGCCGTCGGTCTCCACCGGCGAGGTGGCCTGGGTGATGTAGTGCCCCTGCTCTTGGAGCGCGGAGTAGTACTTCACCTCTTGGGTGGCGATGCCGTTGTCGACGGTGCGGTAGGGCGTCTCGATGAAGCCGAACTCGTTGATCCGCGCGTAGGTCGAAAGCGAGGCGATGAGGCCGATGTTCGGACCCTCCGGCGTCTCGATGGGGCAGATGCGACCGTAGTGCGTGGTGTGAACGTCGCGGACCTCGAAGCCGGCGCGCTCGCGGGTCAGACCACCGGGTCCCAAAGCCGAGAGGCGACGCTTGTGCGTGACCTCGGACAGGGGGTTGGTCTGGTCCATGAACTGCGAGAGCTGGCTGGACGCGAAGTACTCTTTGACCACGGCCGAGACGGGCTTGGCGTTGATCAAGTCGGCGGGCATGAGGGCGTCCATCTCTTGGGACATGCTCATGCGCTCCTTGATGGCGCGCTCCATGCGGACCAGACCGATGCGGTACTGGTTCTCCATGAGCTCACCGACCGCGCGCACGCGGCGGTTGCCGAGGTGGTCGATGTCGTCGATCTTGCCGCGACCGTTGCGAAGCTCGATCAGGTAGCGGACCGTCTCGATGATGTCGCGCTGCGTGAGCACGTGGTTGGTCAGCTCCTCGTCGATACCGAACTTGTGGTTCAGCTTGAGGCGACCGACCGTGCTCAGGTCGTAGCGGTCCGGGCGGAAGAAGAGCGAGTCGAAGAGCTTGCGCGCCGTCTCCGGCGTGGGCGGATCACCGGGGCGCAAGCGCCGGTAGATCTCCATGATCGCGTCCTCGGGGGTCGAGAGCTTGTCGGCGATCAGGGTGTCGCGCAAGAAGGGGCCGACGTTGAAGTCGTCGATGAAGAGGATCTTGAAGTCCGAGACTTGGATCTCGCGGAGGCGCTGGATGTGCTCCTCGGTGATCTCCTCGTTGCAGTTCAAGATGACCTCGCCGGTCTCCTCGTCGTAGACGTCCTCGGCGCTGATCTTGCCGACCAGCTCTTCGACCGCCATCGGGAGGGACTTGAGGTCCGCGTTGCGCATCTTCTTGATGGCGCCCTTGGTGAACTTGCGGCCCTTTTTGACCAGGACCTCGTTGTTCTCGGGGTGCAAGATGTCTTGCCCCGCGCGCTGTCCGGCCAGCAGGTCGTAGTCGACGCTGCGGGTGATGGCCCCGTCGTCGCCCAAGAAGATCTGCTCGTGATCGTAGTACTGGTCCAGCAGCTCGCGCGTGCTGAAGCCGAGCGCGCGCAGCAGCACGCTGGCGTGCAGCTTGCGGCGGCGATCGATGCGGACGTAGATGAAGTCCTTGTGGTCGAACTCGAAGTCGAGCCAGCTGCCGCGGTAGGGGATCACGCGGGCCGAGAAGAGCTTCTTGCCCGAAGCGTGGGTCTTGCCCTTGTCGTGGCTGAAGAAGACACCCGGCGAGCGGTGAAGCTGCGAGACGACGACGCGCTCGGTGCCGTTGATGATGAAGGTTCCGTACTCCGTCATCAGCGGGATCTCACCGAAGTAGACCTCCTGCTCTTTGACGTCGCGGATGGATTGGGTACCGGTCTCGTCGTCAACGTCCCAGACGACCAAGCGCACGACCACCTTGATGGGGGCGGCGAAGGTCATGCCGCGGGCGCGGCACTCGTCGACGTCGTACTTCGGACGGTCGAGGGCGTAGCTGACGAACTCGAGGCTGGAGGTCTCGCCGAAGTCCTTGATCGGGAAGACGCTCTTGAACACGGCCTGCAAGCCGACGTCCTGACGCTCATCGGGCGGGATGTCGGCTTGAAGCAGCTTGTCGTAGGAGCGCTTCTGGATGTCGATGAGGTTCGGAACCTCGATGATCTTCTTGAGCTTTCCGAAGTTCTTGCGGACCCGGAAGTTGTTTTGAATGCGCGCCATGCCTGCGTCCTCGATGCCTCGTGGAACTGAGTTGTGGGAGGGCTCGTGAGCCCGGTGCAAAGCGTCCCTTGCGGTGCGGGGCTACCCGCGAGATTCGGTCGGTTTTTCGGCGCCGCGTCCGGCCCCGAAAAAAGGGAATGGCGAGCCCCGTCGCCGACCGCGACGGAGCTCGCCTCGCGTCGAACTACTTGACTTCGACGTCGGCGCCGGCCTCTTTGAGGCTCTTGGCCAATTCCTCGGCCTCTTCTTTGGAGACGGCTTCTTTGACGTTGACCGGGGCGCTCTCGACGAGCTCCTTGGCCTCCTTGAGGCCGAGGCCCGACATCGCGGCGCGGATGGCCTTGATGACGTTGATCTTCTTGTCGCCGAAGCTCTTGAGGTGGACGTCGAACTCGGTCTTCTCCTCGGCGGGGCCGGCGTCGGCGCCGGGGCCCGCGGCGACGGCGACGGCCGCGGCCGCCTCCACGCCCCACTTGTCCTCGAGCTCTTTGACGAGGTCTGCCATCTGCATGACGGTGAGGTTGGAGAGGAAATCGACGACTTGGTCCTTGTTGATGTCAGCCATTTTGAAACTCTTTTCTCGGATCTTTTTGTGTTGGGTTTAGAGGGTGCGAATCGGATGAAGGGGCCTAGGCGGCGTCCTTGTCCTTCTTCGCGTTGAGGACGTTGAGCATGTCGCGCAGGGGAGCCTGCATGACCTTGACCATGTTGGTGGCCGGGGTGATGAAGAGCGTGAGCAGCTTGGCTTTGAGCTCCAGGGGTCCCGGCATGTCGGCGAGGCGGCTGACGCCGGCGGCGTCGAGCACCTCACCTTGGATTACGGCCGCCTTCACGTTGACGGCGTCGTGATCCTTGGCGAAGTCGCGGGCGACGCGTGCAGGCGCGCCCGGATCATCGGCGTTGTACGCGAGTCCGGTCACGCCCTTGAGGTGGGGCGTCAGCGGCTCGTGTTCGGTCCCGGCGATCGCAAAGCGAATCGTCGAGTTCTTCAGCACTTTGTAGGTGCAGCCAGCGTCACGAAAGCGGTTGCGGAGCTCGTCCGCGTCCGCCACGGTCAGCTTGTCGAACTCGACGAGCACGAGGGCGGTGACGTCCTCGATCTGCTCGCGGAGTTCCGCGGATTTGGCGATTTTGGTGCTTTTTTCCATGTGATTGCCTCGTTCCGCTCGGCGTCCGTTCTTTGAAGGAAGGGACGCCATGGCTACACCCGCGAAGCGGGTCGGCTCATGCTCGACGTCCTCCCCTCTAGGCCGGCCTCCAGCGAGCTGGAGTTTGGGGTCTGGGACCACCGGCGGTCTTGGAGCGGAGTGCCCCCTCGTCGAAGAGGGGACATGTTTCAAGTTCTAAGTGGGGTGTGGGGTGCTCCTCGGGAAGATTCCGAAGTCGGGCTAAGGGTTGGGCGGCCTACTCGAGGCCGGCGACCTCGTTCACGTCGAGACGGATGCCAGGACCCATCGTCGACGCGATGGCCACGCTCTTGAAGTACTGCCCCTTGGCCGTGGAGGGCTTGAGGCGGGTGAGCGTGACGCAAAAGGTGCGAAGGTTTTCGCGGAGTTTGTCCTTGCCGAAGGAGACCTTGCCGATCGGCGCGTGGACGATGCCGGTCTTCTCGGTGCGGAACTCGATGCGGCCGGCCTTGAGCTCGGTCACCGCTTTGACCACGTCCATGGTCACGGTGCCGACTTTGGGGTTCGGCATCAAGTTGCGGGGTCCGAGGATGCGGCCGAGGCGGCCGACGAGACCCATCATGTCCGGAGTGGCGATGGCGCTGTCGAAGTCGAGGAAGTTCTCGTTTTGGATGCGCTCCACCAAGTCCTCGGCGCCGACGATGTCGGCTCCGGCTTGCTTGGCTTGCTCGGCCCGATCGCCACGCGCGAAGACGGCGACCCGAATGCTCTTGCCCGTGCCGTGCGGCAAGGACACCGAGGAGCGGATCATCTGGTCGGCGTGACGGGGGTTGACGCCCAGGCGGGCGGAGCACTCGACGGACTCGTCGAACTTGGCGAATGCGATCTGACAAACGAGGTCACACGCCTCCTCGAGGGAGTAGCGCTTCTCGCTGTCGACTTTGGACTTGGCTTCGGTGAACTTTTTTCCCATGTGTTCCTTCGGGGTTCGAGCGGGTCTCCCCTCCCCCGTTCTTCGTTGAAATTCTCGTTTGGACTCAGTCGACGACGTCGAGGCCCATCGAACGGGCCGTGCCGGCGATCGACTTGGCGGCACCATCGATGTCGTAGGCGTTCATGTCCTTGAGCTTGTACTCGGCGATCTCGCGGACCTGGGCCATGGTCACCTTGCCGACCTTCTTCTTGTTGGGCTCACCTGAGCCGCTGCTGATGCCGGCGGCTTTGAGCAACAAGACGGGCGCGGGCGGGGTCTTGGTGATGAAGGTGAACGAGCGGTCCGAGTAGACCGTGATCACGACGGGGATGACGACTCCCTGCTCCTTCTGCGTGCGAGCGTTGAACTGCTTGCAGAACTCCATGATGTTGACGCCCTTGGAACCGAGTGCGGGCCCGATCGGGGGGGCCGGGGACGCTTGTCCGCCTTTGCACTGCAGCTTGATCATTCCGGTGACCTTTTTCATGACCTTGGACTCCTAGAAAACTCTCGAGTGTGGCGCTCTCGCGCGGGGCGCCGCCTCAGGCGGCGGGTTCGACCTCCGCAAACTCGACCTCGACCCGGGTGGGTCGACCGAAGATCGAGACGGTGAGGTAAATCTTCTTTTTGACGGCGTCGACCTCTTTGACCTCGCCGGTGAAGTTGGCGAAGGCGCCGGTCTTGACGCGGACCGAGTCGCCGACGCGGTAGCTGACGTCCGGGACTTCCTCGGCCTCGGGCGCGGCGCCGGGCTGGGCCTTGCCGAGCATCGCCTTCATCTGGGTCTCGGGGACGGGCTTGGGGTTTTTGCCCCCCAAAAAGCCGCTGACCTTGGGCGTGTTCGTGACCAGGGTCT
>JAUIJR010000607.1 GCA_030431075.1 Polyangia bacterium
GACTACGGCCAAACCCCCGGTGGCAGCCCCTATTACGTGATGGAGCTGCTCGCGGGGAAGAACCTCGGTGAAGAGATCGACGACAACGGCGCGCTGGACCCGGAGCGGGCGGTCGGGCTCGCCCGCAGCTTGGCCTATGGGCTCGGGGCTGCGCACTCGCACGGCGTGGTCCACCGGGATCTCAAGCCGGACAACATCGTGCTGCTCGAGGCCGATGGGGGGGAAGTCCCGAAGATCCTCGATTTCGGTATCGCCCGCGTAAAAACCAAGCGTACGCGCCTCACGGCCGCGGGTTCGGTGGTGGGGACGCCCGAGTACATGGCGCCCGAACAAGCGCAGGGGCACGAGGTCGACGCGCGCAGCGACATCTACAGCCTCGGCGCCATCTTGTTCGAGATGCTCACGGGCGAAGTTCCGCTGCGTGGCGCGACCTTGGTCGAGACCCTCACCAAACAGGTCTACGACACGCCGCCACTGTTGCGCACGGTGGCGCCCCAGCTGGCCGACTACGGCGCGCTCGAAGAGCTCCTCGCGCGCACCTTGTCCAAGAACGCCGCCGATCGCCCCGAGACGGCCTCGGCCTTCGCCGATGCGTTGGCCAGGGCCCTCCCCAAAGAGCTCGGCAAAGCCTCGGAGAGCTCGGAGCGCCTCAAGGCGACGGTGGCCATGGGTTCGTGGTCGGTCGGGGACAAAGGCAGCGGCGGGGCGGCGGCACCCGAGCCCGTGGGCGGAGCTCGCGGGCCGCGGCTCAACCAGGGCGTCCCGCCGCCGATGGGCTTCGCCAACACGCCCTCACCGGTCGGGCCGGCCGCTGCGCCCGCGCCGGCATCGAGCCCGCTGAGCAAGCCGGTGCCCGTGGCCGCGGCGACACCGGCCGCGCCCGCTCACATCCCGCCGAGCCCGAGTCATCGACACGGGCATCACACGCGCCGGCCGACCCAAGTCCCCCAAGGTCGCAGTTGGAGCTGGCCCGCCGCCTTGCTCATCGGCAGCCTGGGCGCGGTCGGGATCGGCTTCGGGGTGGTGGCGATCTTTCGTGTGCTCGGAGGTGATCCCGCGACACCGACGCCCAGCAGTCAGGCCACGCCACCGACGGCGGCCGAGGCGCAGATGGAGCAAGTCGATCCGGGGCCCTCGACCTCGGCCGTCGAGGTCCCGGGACCCACGGGGGCGGACGCCGCGAGCGGTGCGTCTGGGGCAAGCGGGGCGACTGGGCCTGGGACGGGGCAGGCGGGGTCCGCGACGGGCGCCACCGGCGAGGCTGCCGTTGACCCAGTCCCCGAAAAAGCCCCCGAACCCACCAAAAAGTCGACAAAAAAGAAGAAAAAGAAGAAGAAAGCCAGCGCCGCGGTGGTCGAGATGACGCCGACGACGGGCGCCGGGGTGTCAGGAACAGGGGACACCAAGAGTTCAGGAAGCTCGAAAGACCCCGAGACCGGCGGGAGTAAGACCGATTCCACGAAAAAGCCGAAAGACCCTCCGCCCGATCCCGGCGTTTCGCTCGGGGACCTGCGCGACCCCTTCGGGTGAAATTGAGGTAGGCTGCAACGAGTCCCGCGCGCTCCACGAACTTAGCTAGCCCAAGCGAGAAGTACCCATGTCTGACGCCCAGCAAGAAAAACACGTGACTGGCGGAACTGTCGTTCAGGATCCCTCGACGGTTCCCCCGGCCGGTGAGCACGTCGAGCCCGGAGCGGCCGACCTCACGGGCACCACGCTACTGAATCGCTACAAGATCACGAAGAAGCTCGGCGAGGGCGGTATGGGCACCGTCTACCTCGGCGAGCACATCACGATCCGCAAGAAGTTCGCCATCAAGGTCTTGAGCTCCGAGTTCGCGCACAAGCCCGATCTCGTCGAGCGCTTCTTGCAGGAGGCGCGCGCGGCCTCGATGATCGCGCAGCAGAACGTGGTGGAGATCACCGACTTCGGCGACACGCCGGACGGCTCGGTCTTCTTCGTCATGGAGCACCTCAAAGGCGAGGACCTCTCCGACACCGTCAAGCGCGAGGGCGCGATTCCCTGGACGCGGGTCAAGCCGATCATGCTTCAGATCTGCGACGCGCTTCAGGCCGCGCACGACGCAGGCATCATCCACCGCGACATGAAGCCGGAGAACTGCTTTCGCATCAAGCGGGGCAGCAACGAGGACTTCATCAAGGTGCTCGACTTCGGTATCGCCAAGGTCACCAGCGACGAGGGCGAAGGCGGCGGCAAGGGCCTGACCCGCACCGGCATGATCTTCGGAACGCCCGAATACATGTCGCCAGAGCAGGCGCAGGGCCAAAAAGCCGACCACCGTGTCGACGTCTACGCCGCTGGCGTGATCATGTACGAGCTGCTGACGGGTCGCGTGCCCTTCACGGCCGACACCTTCATGGGCATCTTGACCAAGCACATGTTCGATGTGCCCGAGGCGCCCTCGCAGGTCAACGCGAACAACAACATCACCGCCGAGATGGAGGCCGTGATTCTCAAGGCCATGCAAAAGGATCGCGAGCTGCGATTCGCCAACATGGACGAGATGAAGGAGGCCATCAGCAACGTCGGTACCGGCGCGGCGGCGGTCAACGTGGTCTCCGAGTCCATCGCGCGTCCCGACACGGGCCAGATGGCCTTTGTGGGTGGCGCCCCGGCTCCCGGGACCTACCCGCCGGCGGGCACCTATCCGCCGGCCGGCGGCACGATGCCGCCGATGGTCGACGGCTACCAACCCGAGAAGTCCAAGATGCCGCTCATCATCGGC
>JAUIJR010000608.1 GCA_030431075.1 Polyangia bacterium
AGGCCTACCCGCTCGCGGCCCTCGGCGAGAAGCTGCCCGAGCTGCTCGAGGGTGCCGGTCGCGTTTGGCTGCCGCTCGCGCGTGAAGCCAGCTTGGATCGCAAGGCCCTCGCCGCCATCGAGCTGCTGCATCGACGCAACCGCGACGGCAAGCGCCCGCCGCTCGGCTTGCTCGACGCGCGCAACCTCATCGGCGAAGAGCGGATGATCAAGGACGCGGGTGCCCTCGAGAGCCTCCGCCGCGCGGTGAGCATGTCGGCCGAGGCCCACGTCGACGCGATGAAGCACACCCGCCCCGGCATGCACGAGTACGAAGTGCAAGCGCGCATGGAGTACTTGTGGCGCCGCGCCGGCTCGACCGGTCCCGGCTACGGCAGCATCGTCGGCACGGGCGACAACGCCACCATCTTGCATTACGTCGACAACGCGGGTCGCCTCGAAGACGGCGACATCTTGTTGATCGACGCGGGCGCCGAGTGGAACTTTTTCTCCGGCGACATCACCCGCAGCTGGCCGGTCAACGGGCGCTTCACTTCGGCCCAGCGCGACATGTACGAGGTCGTCTTGGCCGCGAACGAAGCGGGCATCGAAGGCGCGGTCGTCGGGGAGACGATCGACTCGATCCATCACGCCTGCTTGCGGGTGCTGTCCGAGGGCATGCGCAGCTTGGGGCTGCTGCGCGAGAGCGTCGACACGATCATCGAAGAAAAGCTCTACAGCCGCTACTACATGCACCGTACGAGCCATTGGCTCGGGGTCGACGTACATGATGCCGGCGCCTACTGCCTCGAGGGCCGACCGCGTCCGCTCGCGCCCGGCTACGTGCTGACGGTCGAACCGGCCATGTACATCGCGGCCGACGATCCGCACGCCCCCGCCGAGCTACGCGGCACCGGCATCCGCATCGAAGACGACGTGCTCGTCCGGCCCGACGGCCGCGCCCCCGAAATCTTGAGCGCCGCGTGCCCGAAGCGAGTCGACGATCTCGAAAAAATCATCGGCAGCGCCCTTTGATGCACAAGTAGGTGTCACTCGCATCACCCTGCCTCGGGTGATGCGGGTTTGCCGTCGACATCCGCGTGCCATCACGCCGTCCGTCGCGCATCGCGGCCGCCACCGTCGCGCAGCTCGCAGGAAGTGACGCGCATCGAGAAATCGTAGCGATAACTTCACTTGCGATCAGGATCGGACACCACATTATCATCTTCGGGACGACGAGCTCGCAACGAACGAGCGGAGCACAAGCCGCACGTTGCAGGCGACGAGCGAAGCCCTCTACACTGAAGCCTCGCTCGAAGGTTGGTCGAATCCCGTGGCAACGAAGTCCGCAAATCATCTGCGCGCCGTCCCCGATGCACCCGGGTCGAAGACGGCAAGGTCCGAACACCCGGAGCCCAAAGAGAGCGCCCAGCGGCCGCGCCCCCACCTTCGACGCGTGCCCGACGCGGCCACGAGCCAAGGGCGCAAGGCGACGCGCCGCAGCCGGAACAGCCTCGGCGTCGCAAGCTCCACCCTCGACGCCGCCCTCGCCAGCCTCGCCAACGGCCTCGACGCCTTCGTGGCGGGCATCATCGCCGACCGCCGAGACGGCAGTATCGTCAGCCGCCTCGACGCGGAGCTCCCCTTGGACCTCGTCGCCCTCGAGAGCGCCGAGATCCTCGACGAGCTCCAACGACTCGCCCACCGCAGCGGCGGGCATCGCTTCGAGAACATCACCTCGGCCAACGAGCACAACTTTCACGTGCTCGCCCCCGCCGGCGACAAGCTGTTCATGTACGTGGTCGTCGACCGGAGCAAGACCACCCTCGCCATGGTGCGTCACGCCGTCACCCAAGCCGCCGAAGCCTTCGGTCCGGGCCACGAGTAGCGGAGCATCGGCCCGATCGCGCATTCGCGGCCGCGCGTTCGCGCATTCCCGGATCCGCGAATCCGGCCGGCCGCATACCGCATTGCCACCACTTCGCGTCGAGAGGCTTGGCCCGACCGGCGAGCCGGTCGTCTTCCCGCAACTCTTGCGCGACGAGGCTCGACCGCACGCGCGCCGAGGATCCTTCGCTTGCTCCGCGTTGCTGCGCGTCGAGTCGACCGATCCAAAGACGCCGTTTCTTGCCGAAATTCGGCCGATCCTGCTTGTAAGCGAGGGGCCCCCGTCGCCACGAGTCTAGGTGGGTCCGAGTTTTGAGAGGCGACGAGGTCGGCGACCTTCGGTCCTCGCCACGGCGAAGTCCAAGACCGTCGCCGCACCGCGCCTTCGCGCAACGACACGCACCCACATTCATCAAATGTCGCGACATCTAAATCGCGACATTGGTCCTTGCGACAAATACACCCACGCCCTACCCTGGACGAACGCGTAGGAAGGTGAAAAACGGCTCGATGCAACCCGAAGACTCCCCGGTCATCATCCCCTTGTTCCGGCCGCCCAAAGTAGGCGGCGAGGCCGACGCCAAGGAGAAGTCCAGACCGGAGGGCGAGGCCGAAAACGGCGCTTCTGCGGCCGAAATCGCCCGATTTCCGACGATCCCCCCCGCCCCGACGACCCAGCCACAGGCTTTCGCGAGCGACGGCATTCCAACCCGGCGCCGATGGTCCGGCAGTTCGACCTGCTCTGGGATCGGCGTCAACCCCTTCTTCATCGACCAGTGTCTCGCCCAGCTGGCCGAGCGCGTCGACGGCTTCGTCGCCGGCGTCATCGCCGACCGACGCGACGGCGGCATCTTCAGTCGGCTCGACGTCGAGCTCGAGCT
>JAUIJR010000093.1 GCA_030431075.1 Polyangia bacterium
CGCCGTGGCTCCGCTCGCGGCGGCGCCGGTGGCCGCCCCCGTGGGCGCAGCCTCCTCTTTTTTGTCGCAAGCGAGGCCCGATCCGAGCGCGAGGGTGAGGGTGAGCAGGGCGGAGTTTCGAAGGCGAGAAATGGACATGTCGAGTTCGTGGGGGTGAATCGGGCCCCGGGGGATGCTACCGAGGCGCGAGCGCCGCTGCCAACTCGGAGGTGGCGCGCAGCCGCTCCTGGCTCAGTTGCGGGTGAGCTTGGCGGCGGGGGGTCGATAACGCAGCGTCACCTCGAAGGTTTCTCCGTCCACGCGCTCGGCGCGCGCCTCGAGGATCTCGGTGCCGGCAAAGAGGCCCTCACGGGCGGTTTCGATGGCCGCGTCCTCGTCGTCGGCGTCGACGCGGATCGTGTACTGATGGGGGCGGTCTTTGCGGGACATGCTGATGTCGAGGATGGGCTAGGGCTGCGGCTCGGACTCGCGCGTGGGCAGCTCGCTGGCGTCGAGGCCCTCGGGGGCTTCGCCCAGCCAGCCGCGCAACATGCGGGAGCGGTGAAAGGCCATGGCCAGGGCCTGCCGGATCTGGTGGACACCGGCCGGCTTGCGCAAGAACTGGGTGACGCCGAGGCGGACGGCGCGCTGGACGACTCCGTAGTCGTCGCTGCCGGTGAGCACCACACACGCGCAGGGAGGCTGCGCGCCGAGCAGGTCGGGGACCAAGCTCAGGCCCGAGCCGTCCGGCAAGCCCACGTCGATGACGGCCGCGTCGAAGCCCCGCTCGCGCATGGCCACCCGCGCGTCGATCAAGCTGGCCACGCCGACGGTCTCGACCCCGAGCTGCGCGCCGAGGGCCTCGAGCTTGGCGCGCGAGACGGCGTCGTCTTCGACCACGAGCACGCAAACGCGGCTCGCGCTCGACTGGCCATCGTCGAGATCGTCGATCAGGTGCACGCGAGCGCAGGATAGCCCAGCTGCCCGGGTGGGTGTACCTTTCGACCCCCGCGCCGGGGCCCCAACGCGTGGAGCAGTCGATGATCAACGCCGCCGTCGAGGCGGTCCAAGAGGCGTGTTCGCCCCGCACCTGGCAGCTCGGTCGCAAGCTGCACGAAGACGGCGCGGTCGAGCGCATCGCCGATCGAGGCGCCGAAGAGCAGGTGTACCGCGTTTGGGCGCCCGGACGTCCCGTGGCGCCGACGGCGACTCTCTACGTCGAGGACGAAGAGTGGGACTGCGATTGCGGTTCGCGCCTCGATTGCTGCGAGCACGCGGCCGCGGCCGCGCACGCCTTGGCCGCCGGAGACTCGCAGCAAGCGCAGGCAAGCGCAGGCCCCCGCTTGGCCTATCGCCTGCGCCGGCGTCGCAAGGCGCTGCAGCTCGAGCGCGTGTGGGTGGACGAGAGCGGCGAGCGCCCGGTCGAGGCGCGGCTCACCGAGCGACGCGCCGGCGTGCAGGGCGGCTTTTCGCCGCGGGAGTCGGACATCAAGATCGAGCAGCTGCTCATCGCCACCGAGGGACGCACGCTGCCCCTCGAGACCTTGCCGAGCTTGTTCGACTGGCTCTCGCGCTGCGAAGACTTGGCCTTGGACGGGCGGCCGTGCCGAGTGGACCCGCAGCCGCCGGCGCCACGGGCTCGACTCGTCGCGATCGAGGGCGGCTGGCGCTTGCGGATCGAGGCGCCGGCCGGCGTCGACGAAGTCGTGGCCGACGGCGTTGTGCGGATCGGAGAGGTGCTGCACCCGCTCACCCACTTGCGCTTGATCGGCGCGCAGATGGAGGCGCTGCCGCTCGAGCGCGAGTTCGTCGGTGACGCGGTGGTCGACCTGATCACCGAGTTGTTGCCGCAGCTGCAAAAGGGGATGGACTTCGACGCGGGCGGCCACGAGCTGCCGCGCCTGATCGAGGGGGTCGAGGTCAGCCCGGAGATCAAGGTCTCGGCGCGCGCCGACGCGATCGAGCTGCACGCCTCGCTGGTTTACGGTGACCCGCCGATGGCCCGGCTGCGCGCGGGGGGCCTCGAAGTCCTCGGCGATCGCTGGCCGAAACGCGACAGCGGGGCCGAGGCCAAGGCGAGCCATCAGCTGCGCGCACGTTTCGAGCTCGCGCCGGGCGAGGTCCGCGTGGAGCGGGGGGCGGCCGGGGCCGAGCTCGCGGCCAAACTACGCGCTTGGGGCGGGCGGGTGCGCGGTCGCAAGGCCCTCGATCGTTTTGGCCTCGAGCTGCAGCCGCGCTTTCGAAGCGGCGGCGAGGGGCTCGCCGTGGACGACGCGGCGTGGAGCTTGGACTTCGAGGCCGAGGGCCTGTCCCTCGACGCCGAGACGGTCATGGCCCGCTGGCGCGAAGGGGCGGCCGGGGTCGCCTTGCCGGGGGGTGGCTGGGCACGACTGCCCCAGGACTTTCTCGCGGTGCAAGGCGAGCGCCTCGCGGATCTGATCGCGGCGCGCGAAGCCGGAGGGTCTTCGCGCGCCGGCCACGACTACGCGGCCGTCCGCGAGCTGTGCGAAGCGCTCGAGGCCCCGTTGCCGCCCGCCTACGATCGCCTACGCCCGCTGCTCGAGAACTTCGAGTCCTTGCCGGCGGCGCGCTTGCCCGAAGACCTCGAGGCCGAACTTCGCAGCTACCAGCGTCGCGGCGTCGACTGGCTGGGCTTCGCACGCCAAGCGGGCCTGGGCGCCATGCTCTGCGACGACATGGGCCTGGGCAAGACTCTACAGGCCCTGTGTGCCGTCGAGGGGCCGGCCTTGGTGGTGGCGCCGACGAGCTTGCTGCACAACTGGGAAAAGGAGGCCAAGCGCTTTCGTCCCGGGCTCGAGGTCAGCGTCTACCACGGGCCGAAGCGCGAGCTGCCCGCGGCCACCGACGCCGCCCAGCTGGTGATCACCAGCTACGGCGTGCTGCGCCTCGACACCGAGGCCTTGGCCAAGCAGCGCTGGCGGGTGGCGATCTTGGACGAGGCGCAGGTCATCAAGAACCCCGACAGCCAAGTCGCCCGCGCGGCCTTCGAGCTCGACGCGGAGTTCAAGATCACCTTGTCGGGCACGCCGGTCGAGAACCGCCTCGACGAGCTGTGGAGCCAAGCGCACTTCACCAACCCGGGCATGCTCGGTGGACGCGAGGACTTCAAGGATCGTTGGGCGCGGCCCATCGCCGCCGGGGTGGGCGAGCGGGCCGAGAGCCTGCGCGCCAAGCTCAAGCCGGTGATGATGCGGCGCCTCAAGCGAGAGGTCGCGCCCGAGCTGCCACCGCGCACGGAGATCACCGTGCACTGCGAGCTCTCCGAGGCCGAGCGCCTCTTGTATGAGGCGCTGCGACGCGAGGCGCGGGCCGAGATCGAGGGCTTGTTGTCCGAGGGCAAGAACGTGCTCTCGGCCCTCGAGCGGCTCTTGCGTCTGCGCCAAGCGGCCTGTCACCGCGCCTTGGTGCCGGGGCAGCAGGCCGACGACTCGGCCAAGCTCCGACGCTTGCGCGCCGAGCTCGACGAGGCGGTGGCCGCGGGTCACAAGGCCCTGGTCTTTTCGCAGTGGACCAGCTTTTTGGATCTGGTCGAGCCGGGTCTGCGCGAGCTGGGCATCGACTGGTGTCGCCTCGATGGCTCGACCCGCGATCGCGGCGAGGTCGTCGATCGCTTTTCGGCCGACGACGGTCCGCCGGTGATGCTCTTGTCGTTGATGGCGGGCGGTACCGGCTTGAACCTGACCGCCGCGGACCACGTCTACTTTCTCGACCCCTGGTGGAACCCAGCCGTCGAGGCGCAGGCGGCCGACCGCGCCCACCGCATCGGCCAAGACAAGCCGGTGCTCATCCATCGCCTCGTCGCCCGCAATACCGTCGACGAGCGCATCTTGGCCCTACAAGAGCGCAAGCGGGCGCTGGCCGACGCGGTCGTGGCCGAAGGCGGTGGGGGCTTGAGCCGCGAGGACCTGCTCGCGCTGCTGGACTGATCTACCAGTGCCAGTGCATGTCGATGCGCCGCGCTTCGACGTCGACCTTCATGTCGAGCTCGCCTTCGATCTTCGTCAGGTTGAAGACGCCCGAGAGCACCGCCCGCCACGACTGCGGGTAGGCGCGCCAGGTGATGATCTCCTCGTGCACCTCGCTAAAGGCGAGGCGGGCGTGGCGTTCTTCGGTCTCTTGGACGTTGATCTCGCAGCAGTCCCGAAAGCTCTGCTTCCAGGCGCGGGGGGTCAAGCGCACGAAGGTCGAAGGCGAGAGGCCAAAGAGGCGGATCATCGCGTCGACGAGTCCACGAAAGAGCGGCGCTTCGAGGTGCGAGCCGATGAACTCGGCCCACAAGCGTGTGGCCTCGTCGAGGCCGAGCACCTCGATGGTCGCGTGCGGGACGAAGCGATCGTGGGCGACGTCGATCCACTCGGTCTTGGCGGCGCTGAGGATCAGCTCGCGCGAGGTCTCGGGGATCTCGGCGAGCACGGCGGGGAAGGCCTCGGGGGCGCGCTGCTCGAGGTAGGCCAGCCAGTCCTGCGCGCTGCGGGCTCGCACGGTGGGTCGCTGCGCCACCGATGCATGATAGCGAAGTCGGCGGGCGGCGCTTTGACCGGGTAGCGTGCGATTCACGGGCCTTGAAAGCCTAGGCTCGGAGCACCCGCCTCTCGCGGCGTTGCTCATCGGTCGTTGGGTCCACCCAACTCCCTTTTCGCGCCTTGCGAGAGACGGGCGGTCCGTCGCCTACCTCTGTCAACGCCCGTGAATCACACGCTAGTTGGAGCGCTTGCGGAAAAAGCGGCGCACGCCCTCGGCCAAGGCGGCGATCTCGTGGCGGTAGAGCTCCCCGCCGACGCTGCCTTCGGGGTTGATCAGCACGGAAGCGGCCCCTTTTTCTTCGAGCAAGGCGAAGAGCTCGCTGCCGTGAAAGGGCAGGTACTCGCGCTCCAAAGGGGCGAAGGCGCGCAGCGCATCGAAGTCCGTGAAGGCCGCGAAGACCGGTTGCGCGCGCAGCTCCCCGACGCGCAAAAGCGCGTCTTCGGGATCCGTGGCCGCCGTCGCGGCCGGGTCCACGGCCACCAAGAAGGTCGCGTTGGCCATCGCGTTGTACATGGCGTGGCGGTCCGCCTCGGCGAAGCCGGGCTTGGCGATCCTGCGCATGGCCTCGAGCAGCTCGGGATTCTCGGGGTGCTCGCGGTCGTCGATCTCGAGATCCAAGGCGAGTTGTTCGCTCGCGCGGTAAAGGCCCCGCGCGACGTAGACGAGCTCGCGCGCCAGCTCGAGGGCGGCGCCCACGTGGGCACGCTCGAGATCGCGGAACCAGTCGGCGTGGCCGCCGACCTTCTCGAAGCCCAGCTCGCGCATGCCCATGGCGCGGGTGGCATCGAGCTTGTGCGAGTCGGGCAGGCGCGAGGACTTGGTGGCCGCGTGTCGCAGGCCTTTGCCTTTGGCCTCGCGGCGGGTGGACAAGACCTGCCAGACCGGGCCCGCGCGCACGACCAGACGACGTGCCCGCTCGCCGCCGCGAAAGAGCTCCTCGACCGAGGCCGCGAGCTGTTGGGCGGTGGCCTCGTGCGCCGAGGCGAGATCGCGCGGCGCGTCCGCGGGGGGCTTGGAACTCACGGACGCGGTGTAGCACGCACCCGGGGCGCGGCGAGTCGAGACTCGATCTCTCGTAGCTGTGGATCCGCCGGTGCGACCTGGCGCATGCCCGAGATGATGGCGCGAGCCCCGTCCAGATCCGTGGGAGCCAAGCGCGCCGCTTCTTGCAACAGCCGGCTGCGGACCAGCGCAAAGTCGGGGCGGGCCGCAAAGGCCTCGAGCCAGGGCTCGATCCAGGCCTCGCGCGGGCTTTGCCGCGCTCGCTCGATCTCGCCACGCAAGAAGGCGGCGAGGGCGTCGACATAGGCCGAGTGGGCCGCGCTGGCCTGCGCGTCGAGCTCGGCGGCGATCCAGGGGCTGGGGCCGCGCCGCCGGTGGGCGAGGAGCTCGGAGAGCCGCTGCGCACCCCGACCCGCCGCCTCGCCTTCGGAGCGAGCGCGCGGCGCGTGGGTCGAGACGAAGGGATGAAGGTCTTCGTTGACCGGGCCTTCACCGACCAGGGCCTCGAGTCCGGCGCGATCGATCAGGTGGCCCGCGAACAACTCGTCGGCGTCGGTCAAGGCGAGCCCGGCCATGGGCGGCGCGGACAGTCGCGTCTCGA
This sequence comes from Polyangia bacterium, assembly GCA_030431075.1. GTDB lineage: Bacteria > Myxococcota_A > Polyangia > Nannocystales > Nannocystaceae > JAUIJR01. The sequence goes on from JAUIJR010000093.1 coordinate 6,128, forward strand.
TTGCCGCGAGCGAGAGCGCGGGGAGCTCGCCTCGGCTGCCGACCAGGGCGAAGGCCGGCGTGTCGACGTTGTACAGGCCCAAAAAGCCGTCGACCTCGTCGAAGCTGAGCAAGAAAGCCCGCACGATGGCCGCGAAGCTCTCGGCGTCGAGCTGGTGCAGGGGCAGCCACTGGACGAAGCGCCCGCCGGGCGCGAGGTGGGCGGCGACGCTCTCGAAGTGTTCGCGCGCGAAGAGTCGACCCGCCCCGTCGCGCTCCGGGTGAAAGAGGTCGCCGACGATGAGCTCGTAACGCGCATCGCTGCGTGCGAGCCAGGCGCGGGCATCTCCCGTGTGCAGATTGACGCGCGGGTCCAAGCGCAGCCCGCCGTTGATCGCGTCGAAGGCGTCGAGCCAGCTGACGAACTCCGGCACGAGCTCCACGGCATCGAGGCGCTCGAAGGGGGCCGGCAAGGCGCCGCCCGCCGTCGCGCCCGTGCCCACACCCAAAAAGGCGACGCGCTTGGCCTCGGGCACCAGCAAAGTGGCGATGGCCCCCATGCGGCGCTCACCGATGCTCCACGCGCCGCCCATGCGGTAGAGCTGATCGACCTGCAAGCGGCGTAGGGGCGTCGCGCCGTCGCGCTGGGCCAAGGTCGTCACGCCGTGCAAAGTGATCTGGCGTCGCTCGACCCGCCATCCTTCGGGCAGCTGAATCCAGTCGAGGGGTCGAAAGCAGGCGACGAGGGCGACGAAGGCCGCGAGCAGGGCGAGGCCGCTCTCGTGCCGCGGCCGGCGGCGCATCCACCCCCAATAGATCGCGAGGGCCAAGTAGGCGAGGGCGAGGGCGAACCAGGCCTCGCCGAGGGAGGCGCGCGGCAGCAGCAGGCCGGCGACCAAAGCCGGGGCCAAGGCCGAGCCCAAGTTGTTGAGCGCGACCAAGTCGCCGACCCCGCGGCCGGTGACCGCGGCAACCAGCTGCGCGAAGACCAGGCCCATGCCGATCGCGGGCAGACCGAGCAAGAGCAGGCTGATGCCGGCTTCGAACGCGCTGCGTCCCACGAAGTCGCGGGCGGCCATGGCCTGGGCCGGATCTTTGCCGATCAGGTCGGCCGCGGTGGCGACGATCATCACCACCAGCGCTTGCACGACCAGGCTCCAGAACAACGCGGCGGCCGGACTACGAGAGATCCGCTCGCGCAGCATCGCGGCCAAGGCGGCGCCGAGCGAAGTGCCGACGAGCAAGACCGCGATGGTGATGGCGAAGGTGTAGCGGGTGCCCGAGAGGATCTGGCCGGTGATGCGCATGGCCACGAGCTCCAAGCTCAAGCCGAGCAGTCCCGTCGCCGTGGCCAGGACGAGCAAGACTCGCGGCTCGGCCCGAGCGCCCAGGAGGTCGTCGCTCGGGGGCGCGTCACCCACGGCCGGCGCGCTTTCAGGTGGCGCCGGCGCAGGGCGACGACTGCGGCGAAAGGCGAGGGCGGCCGCGCCCAGCCCCGCCGTCGACAAAATCACGGCCGCGCCGGGCAAGCCGAGCGCCGGTAAGCTGCCGAAGGCCGTGCCCGAGATCCCCAGCACACCGCCCAGGGTGTAGGCCGCGTAGAGCCGGCCGGCGCCGCGCAGCTCCCCGCCGAGCTGCGCGCGTCGTCGCCCTTCGATGGCCAGGGGAAAGAGCGCCCCGATGGCGAAGCTCCCCGGCAACAAGAGCAGCGCGGCCACGGCCGTCTGGCCCCCTGCGCTCGCGGGCCCGACCCGCGCCAAGCTCGGCGCCAGCGCATGAAAGATCCACGGGGAGGCGGCCGCGAACAAAGCCACCCACAGCTCGAGCGCGGCGAAGCGACGAAAGACCCGCAGGCCCGGACGCTGCGCGAGCCCCCGCGTCCACACCGCGCCGCCGGCCAGCCCCAGAAAGTAGGCAGCCAACACCGCGAAGCTGGCCTGGGCGTCGCTGCCCACGACCATGGCGAGGCAGTCCGCCCACAAGCTCTCGTAGCCCAGCGCGGCCGCCCCGGACATAGCGAGCATGACCACGAGATCCGCGTCGGCGTCACGCGCATCGCCGGGGGAGAGCGTGGGCACGGCGCAGTCTACCCGCATCGGGAGTGAAGCAACTCACTCCCGCGCGCAGACGCAGCGGCCAAGATGCGCGGCGCATGGGGCTAGCATCGCCCCGAGGCGAGGTCCAAGACTTGAAGATCGCAGTCATCGGCGGTGGCCCCGGAGGCCTGTACTTTTCGATCCTCTTCAAAAAGGCGCGCCCGGACGCCCAGATCCGCGTGTTCGAGAAGAACCCCGAGGGCGTGACCTGGGGCTGGGGCGTGGTCTTTTCGGAAGAGACCATGTCGAACTTCGACGAGGCGGACCCGCAGACCTTCGCCGCCATCACCGAGTCCTTCGCGCGCTGGGACGACATCGACACCTACTTCAAGGGCCGCAAGATCACCTCGGGCGGCCACGGCTTCGCCGGCCTACGCCGGGTGAAGCTGCTCGAGATCCTGACGGCGCGCGCCCGCGAGCTCGGCGTCGAGGTCGAGTTCGACACCGAAGTCGAGGATCTCTCGGCCTTCGACGACTGGGATCTGATCGTGGTCGCCGACGGCGTGAACTCGAAGACCCGCGAGACCCACGCCGAGCTCTTCGAACCCAGCGTCGACCCCGGTCGCGCCCGCTTCATCTGGCTGGGCTCGGACAAGAGCTGGGACGCCTTCACCTTCATCATCCGCGAGAACGAGCACGGCCTCTTTCAAGTTCACGCCTACCAATTCGAGGAGGGCACGAGCACCTTCATCGTCGAGTGCGACGAGCAAAGCTGGCGCAACGCGGGCCTCGACGAGGCCGACGAAGCCCAGTCGATCGCCTATTGCGAGCAGCTCTTCGCGCCCGAGCTCCAAGGCGCCAAGCTGCTGGGCAATCGATCGCGCTGGATCAGCTTCCCCACCTTGCGCTGCAGACGCTGGCACGACGATCGCAAAGTCCTGATCGGCGACGCCGCGCACACGGCCCACTTCTCGATCGGCTCGGGTACCAAGCTGGCCATGGAAGACGCCATCTACCTCAGCGGGGCCCTCGACGCGGCGCTGAAGGCCGGCAAGTCGGTGGCCCAAGGCCTCGCCGACTACCACGAGGCGCGCTGGCTCGACGTGGCCAAGCTGCAGCGCGCGGCCGACGTGAGCCGCGCCTGGTTCGAAGACATCTCCCGCTACAAAGAGTTCGAGCCCGAGCAGCTGGTGGCGAGCATGATGTCCCGCTCCAAGCGGGTGACCCACGACAACCTGCAAAAGCGCGACGCCGACTACGTCGAGGAGCTCGACCGCTGGTACGCGCGCAGCCAGGGCCTGGACCTGGCCGACGACGCGCGCCCGCCCGCGCCGATGTTCGTGCCCTTCAAAGTCGGTGGCCTCGAGTTGCAAAACCGCGTCGTGCTCTCGCCGATGTGCATGTACTCGGCCATCGAGGGCGTGCCCAACGACTTTCACCTCGTGCACCTCGGCAGCCGGGCCATCGGCGGCGCGGGTCTGATCATCGCCGAGATGACCAACGTCAGCGCCCAAGGCCGCATCACCCACGGCTGCGCGGGGATCTGGACCGAGGCGCAGATGCAGGCCTGGCGCCGCATCGTGGAGTTCGTGCACCACAACTCCGCCGCCAAGATCGGCATCCAGCTCGGGCACGCGGGCCGCAAAGCCTCGACCCACCTGCTGCACCAAGGCGCGGGACCCCTGGGCCCCGACGAGGGCGCCTGGGAGACGATCGCCCCGTCGGCCATCGCCTACGACGAAGGCTGGCACACGCCCCGCGCCATGACCCGCGCGGACATGGACGCGGCCCTCGAGGACTACCGTCGCGCCACGCGGCACGCCCTCGAGGCCGGCTTCGATCTGGTCGAGGTGCACATGGCCCACGGCTACTTGCTCTCGACCTTCATCTCGCCGCTGAGCAACCGCCGCGAGGACGAATACGGCGGAGACCTGGCCGCCCGCATGAAGTTCCCCCTCGAGGTCCTGGACGCGGTGCGCGAGCTGTGGCCCCAAGAGCGCGCCTTGTCGGTGCGCATCTCGGCCAACGACTGGAAAGCCGGCGGCACGACCCCCGAAGACGCGGTCGAGATCGCCAAGATGCTGCGCGCGCACGGCTGCGACATCGTCGACGTCTCGGCCGGCGGCTTGGTCCCCGACGCCGAACCCATCTACGGGCGCATGTTCCAAACCCCCTTCTCGGACCGGATCCGCAACGAAGCGGGCATCGCCACGATGGCCGTCGGCAACATCCAAGGCTGGGACCACATCAACACGATCTTGGTCTCCGGCCGCGCGGACCTGTGCGCGCTGGCCCGCCCGCACCTCTACGATCCCTACCTGACCTTGCACGCCGCGGCCGAACAAGGCCGCGAGTCCGAGGTCACCTGGCCCACGCAGTACCGAGCCGCGGCCGCGGTGGCCAAGCGCATCGGCGACGCCCGACGCGACGAGCGAGGCTAGTCGCCCCCAAAACCTCCGAGCCCGCTAGGGCGTGAGCAGAACCTTGCCCACGTTCTTGCGGTCTTGGATGTAGTGGTGGGCCTCGGCCGCCTGGTCGAAGGAAAAGCTGTTGTCGACCCGCGGGGCGACGACGCCCTGGCGATAGAGATCCAAGATCTCGTGCGTCCAGCCGCCGATCCGCTCGGTCTGGTCCCACATGCGCCCCATGTTGACGCCAAAGACGCCCTTGTTCTGATTCATGAGCGCCACGGGGTTGAAGGTGAGCCAGGGCATTTGCCGCACCATCTTGAACATGGCCCCCAACGAGCGACGCTTGCCGGTGACGGTGGTGCTCATGCCGAACATGCCCAGGCGCCCGGTCGGTGCGAGCACGCGAAAGCCCTTCTTGAAAGACTCGCCACCGACGGCATCGCAGATCAGCTCGACGCCAGCGCCCTTGGTGATCTCGCGGACGCGTTCTTCGAAGTCCTCGTTGCGGTAGTCGATGCAGTGGTCGACACCGATCGACTTTAGGTAGTCGTGCTTGCCGGCCGAGGCGGTGCCGATGACGGTGGCCCCGATGTGCTTGGCGATCTGCACGGCGGCGATGCCGACGCCACCGCCGGCCGAGTGGATCAAGACGGTCTCGCTCTTGCACAAGCCTCCCATGGCGACGACGAGCTGCCAGGCGGTCAAGTAGACGACGGGGATGGCGGCCCCGGTGAGTGCGTCCATACCTTCGGGGCGCTCGAAAGCCTGGCCCACGGGGACGCAGACGACATCGCTGTAGCCGCCGAAGCGGGTGAGCGACAAGACATCCTTACCGACCCAGCTCTGGTCGACGCCATCACCCACGGCGTCGACGCGACCGGCGACCTCATAGCCGACGACGATCGGGATCCCCGGCAAGTCGGGGTAGGTGCCCATGCGGGCCATGATGTCGGCAAAGTTGATGCCGGCGGCCTCGACACGGATCCGCAGCTCACCGGCCGCCGGCGTCGGATCCGGCGCCTCTTTGACCTGCAAAACCTCGGGAGCTCCGGCCTTGGTGATCCAAACCTGGCGCATGCGGCCCGCACCATAGCCACGCCGACCCCCGGTCTGACAACGTTTTCGACCACCTACGCACAATTTGAGCCCCGAGCCGCAAGCCCCCGCAATCACGGCCGATGGGCGGGCGGAGTCCCACGATGCGCGAAGGCCCAAGCCCCAAGTTCCACCCCGTCCAGCCCCGAGTCGCGGGGCTGGCCCTGTTCACCCTGTTCAGCCTGTTCACGGCCTGCACCGCCCCGGCCGCCCCGCCGCTTACGCCGGACGCCCGGATCCACGAGCTGGAGTTGGAGCTCGCGCGGGCCCGGTCTCGGGTTTGTGTCGAGAGCCCACGCGAGGAACCGCGGGCCGAGTACTGGCGAGAGCTGCGGCCCTTCGAGGAGGGGCGGTGATGGGGCGGCGAAGGGGGTAGACTACGCGGGTGTCTCGCACGCCAGACCCGCCTCGATTCTCGGTCCCGACTCCGAGGAACCGCGAGGAACTCGAGCAGATGCTGCTCGAGGGGTTGGAGAGCGGCGAGCCGCAGCCGATGACGCCGGCCGACTGGGAAGCCTTGCGGGAGCACGCGCGGCAGGTGGCTCGGCGGGCGCGCAACAAGTAGCCCCCCGTCCCCAAGCCGTCACTTGAGCGCAGCCCTCGCGCGCGCGAAGATGGCTCCGTGGTCCGTCGTTCTCGCTTCGTTGGCATCGCCCTTGTCGCCGGGCTCGCGTTCTTTTTGCCGCGGGCGGCCTTGGCGGGCGAGACGATCATTCCGCTGACGGGTGATGTCCCGGCCGATGGCCCTGACCACTTCTTCGTGGAGTTCGAGGTGCCGCCGGGTTGTGTGGAGATCGAGGTGCGGCATGTGGCGGGCTCAGACAGTGACGTACTGGACTGGGGGCTCGAAGATCCCAACGGCTTTCGGGGCTGGGGCGGGGGCAATGGCGAGCCGGCGATCGTGACCGCGACTTCGGCCTCGCGCAGCTATCGGCCTGGCGAGATCACGCCGGGGACGTGGCGGGTCATCGTGGGCAAGGCTTTGATCGACTCGGACCCGGCCACCTACGACATCGAGGTCGTCATGCGCGACGTCGAGACCTTGGCGGCGCAGCCCGAGCGCGCGCCCTATGTCGAGGCCGAGGCCTTGGAGACGGGCGCGCGCTGGTACGCCGGCGACTTGCATGTGCACTCCGAGCAAAGTGGTGATGCCGCGCCGGGGCTCGACGAGATCGCCGACTTCGCCAAGGGGCGCGGCTTGGACTTCGTCGCGCTCAGCGACCACAACGTCGACACGACCTTGGACTTCATCGTCGACGCCCAGTCACGGCATGACGACTTGTTGTTCGTGCCTTCCGTCGAGTGGACCAGCTACGATGGGCACGCCAACGCCTTTGGGTCGACGGCCTGGGTCGACCACAAGATCGGCCAGCCCGGCGTCGACATCGAAGGTGTCGCCGACGCCTACCACGAGCAAGGTGCGATCTTTACGATCAACCATCCGGCCCTCGACATCGGCACCTTGTGCATCGGCTGCGCGTGGAACCACGACCTGGATGCTGCCAAGATCGACGCCGTCGAGATTGCGACCGGTGGACTCGAGCCCTTTGGCATGAGCTTCTCGCAGCCGGCCATCGATTTTTGGGACGACCTTTGCGACATGGGCTTTCACGTCGCGCCGATAGGCGGGAGCGATGACCACAAGGCGGGCGTCGACCTGAACCAGTTTCAAAGCCCGATCGGCGACGCGGCCACCATGGTTTACGCCAGCGAGCTGAGCGCCTCGGCTTTGATCGACGGGATTCGCAGCGGGCGGACGGTGGTCAAGCTGCAGGGCATCGACGACCCCATGCTCAGCTTGAGCGGCCCGGACCCCTTTTCGGACGAGGCGCGCGGCGAGAGCATCGACCTCGAGGTGCAGGTCGACGGGGCCGATGGGCAGAGCCTGCGGATCATCGTCGACGGCATGCAAGTCGAGAGCGTGGGTGTCGAGGGGGACGACTTTGCCTACGCCTTCTCGCTCGATGCGGATCCGAGCCGCGAGATTCGTGTGCGGGCCGAGCTTTGGGTCGAGGGGCGAAGGCGCGTGGTGACCAGCCACGTGTGGCTCAACTGGGAAGAGGAGAGCGGCGGCGAGACCGGAGAGACCGGCTCGGGGGAGACCGGCGGCGGCGAATCGGAAGAGAGCGCCGGCGCGGCCGAAGGCGAAGGCGGGGGTTGTGCCTGCGACGCCGGTGGTGGCGATGCTTGGCCGCTGTGGCTCGGACTCTTGCTGCCCTTGCGTCGCCTCAGGCCTTCGCGGCGCGGGCGAGGATCCACGTCGCTGAGATGAAGTCGTTGGACAAAAAGGCGTAGGCCTCGGCTTGGGACTCGAGCCAGCTTCGGATCGTTGGGGCGAGCGCCGGGTGGGCGTGGCAGGCCGCTTCGCCGCGCGCGCGGAGCCAGCCGAGCTCGCGTTCGCCGTCCTCGGAGATTTCCTCGCTCGGGTGCACGTGTTCGATCACGATGCGGTCGCCGTGGCTTTGTAGTTGCGCACGGGTCTGGGTCAAGGTCGCGTAGTCTTCGTAGTGTTCCGGGGCCTCGACCGAGTCGTCGGCGACGCAGCCATCGTCGATCAGGATGAGGCCGCCGGGACGGACCACGCGTCGCAAGGCGGCGAGGGTCTCGCGCGGGGTGTCGAAGATCGACACGGCGGCGTAGAGGACCGCATCGAAGGCAGCTTGGTGGTCGGGTCGGTCCAGCGCGTGGCGGATGTCTTGAACCTCGAAGCGGCACTGTGCCTCGACGCCCGAGCGCTGTGCCCGCTCGCGTGACGCCTCGATGAATGCCGGCATCAAGTCCACGCCCAGGACCTTGGCGTCGAGCTCCAGGGCGAGTGGGATCGAGAGCCCGCCCTTGCCGCACGCCAGGTCCAAGATGCGAGACCCACGGGCGAGTCCCGCGCGTGTCAGCAGTTCGAGCGTCGTCTCCGCATCCGAGCCGAGTTCCTCGAAGTCGGCCAAGAGCTCGGCCATGATCGGCAAGAGCTCGGCCGGGCACTCGAGCTGCGCGGCGACCTCGGCGCGCTGGGCGGGGGTCATGCTCGGCCTCAGCGTTGGGCGGCGACGCTCACGACTTCGCCGTCGACGCCCATGATCACCCACATCGGGGCGTTGTAGCGCTCGTCGACTTCGAAGTGGACGAGGCGGGCGTGGCCTTCGCCGAGGTAGTGCTCTTCGGCGAAGCAGACGGCCGTCTCGAGAGTGATGAAGTCGGCGGCGGTGCACGGGACGCCGCCGCAGCTGAGCGCGAGGTCCTCGGGGCGATCGAAGACTTCGACCGTCGACTGCACGGTCGAGTAGCTGCGGG
>JAUIJR010000609.1 GCA_030431075.1 Polyangia bacterium
TCGGTGTAAAAGCCTCGCTTGCTGTGGAAGTAGTGGTAGAGCAGCCCGCGGCTGATCTCGGCCTCGCCCGCGATGTCGTCGATGGAAATCTCGGCGTAGCTGCGTTTGCCGAACAAGCGCAGACCCAGCTCGAGGAGTTGCTCACGCCGCCCGTCCCCTTTGCTGGGGCGGCGGCCGCTTCTTCCGCGCGGCACCGAGGCAGCTTGTCAGGGTTTTGAATTGAATTCAATTCAATCCCGCGCTAGAACTCGACCATGCCGCTGGATCTGCCCCGTTTGCGCAATTTCAGGGTTTCTCGACGTGACGAGGCCGCCGAAACGGCGCCCCCCGAGTCCCCGGATCGGCCCGCGCCCACCGTCCGTCGCATGGATTTCGAGTTCGACCAGGTCCCCCGCCACTGGTTCGGGGGCAACGCCTTCGCCACGCACATGGTCAATGGGCTCAGCGTTCTGTTCCCCGACGGCGAGCGTTTCTTCGTGCGCTCGGTTCGCCACTACCTCGACCAGATCGACGACCCCGAGCTCCAAGCTTCGGTGCGGGCTTTCTTTGGTCAAGAGGGCTCCCACGCACGCGAGCATCAGCGGACCTTCGATCACCTCGCCTCGCAGGGCCTCGACCCACAGCCCTTCTTGCGCGCGTACAAGAAGTTCGCCTTCGAGTTCCTCGAGCCCAAGGTCTCCCCTCCCCTGCGTCTCGCCGTCACCGCGGCCTTCGAACACTTCACCGCGACCTTCGCTCACCAAGGCCTCAGCGGGAACGACTTCGACGAGGTGCACCCCCAGATGCGCGAGCTGCTCTTGTGGCACGCGGCCGAAGAGATCGAGCACAAGGCCGTCGCCTTCGACGTGCTGCGCGAGGTCGACGGTCGACAAAGCGTGCGCGCCGGCGGCATGCTCATCGCCATGGCCCTGCTCACCGGACTTTGGACCTGGGGAATGGTCAGCTTCTTGCGCCAAGATCGCGAGACCAACTGGCGACGGAGCCTCCGCGAGATGATCCAGATCCGACGCGCCGGCCCCATCGGCAACTTCCAGATGTTGGGCATGTTCTTCGACTACATGCGTCCGGGCTTTCACCCGGATCAAGTCGACGACTACGCCTTGGCCCGCGACTACCTCGACTCGGTGGGGCGACTCCATGCCTGACGGTAAGCTCGGCGGCCCGGGCGAGCTCGAGCACCTCGACGTGCTGATCATCGGCGCGGGCATCTCGGGGATCGGCGCCGCCTACCACCTGCAGACCAAGTGCCCGAACAAGCGCTACGCGATCATCGAAGCGCGCGAGCGACTCGGCGGGACGTGGGACCTCTTTCGCTACCCCGGGATCCGCTCGGACTCGGACATGTACACCCTGGGCTTCTCCTTCCGCCCCTGGAAGGACCCCAAGGCGATCGCCGACGGCCCTTCGATCTTGAGCTACCTCGAGGAGACGGCGCGCGAGTACGGGATCGATCGCAACATCCGCTTCGGCCTGCGCATGGAGAAGGCCGCCTGGTCGAGCGACGAGGGCCGCTGGACGGTGACCCTGCGGCGAGGTGAAGGCGAGCACGCCCAGACCCTGCAGCTGACCTGCAACTTCTTGTTCGCCTGCACCGGCTACTACCGCTACGACCAGGGCTACACGCCGAAGTTCGAAGGCCGGGAGGATTTTCGCGGCCGCATCGTGCATCCGCAGCTGTGGACCGACGACATCGACTACGCCGGCAAGAAGGTCGTGGTGATCGGCAGCGGCGCCACGGCCATGACCCTCGTGCCCGCGATGTCGGACGAGGCCGAAAAGGTGGTGATGCTCCAACGCTCCCCCACCTACGTGATGTCCGCCCCCGAGCAGGACCGCATCGCCAACTTCTTGCGTCGCCACCTCCCCGAGGATGCGGCCTACCAGATCGCGCGCTGGAAGAATGTCGGCTTGTCGATGCTGCTCTACCAGGCCTCGCGCCGCTTCCCCAAGCAGGTCAAGCGCCTGTTCTTGTCCGGCGTGCGCAAGGCCCTGGGCGACGACTACGATGTCGAGACCCACTTCACGCCGCGCTACAACCCCTGGGATCAACGCGTCTGCCTCGTGCCAGACGGCGACCTCTTCGAGTCGATCAAACACGGCCGCGTCGAAGTGGTGACCGACCACATCGAGCGCTTTACGCCCGAGGGCATCCGCTTGCGTTCAGGGCGCGAGCTCGAAGCCGACTTGATCGTCACCGCCACGGGCCTGAATGTCCGCCTCTTTGGCGGCGCGGAGCTTTGGGTAGACGATCGTCAGCTCGATCCGACGCAGACGATGGCCTACAAGGCCATGATGGTCAGCGACGTCCCCAACATGGCCTTTGCGGTCGGCTACACCAACGCGAGCTGGACGCTCAAGGTGGACTTGGTGGCCGAGTACGTCTGTCGCTTGATCAACTACATGGACGCCGAGGGCTACGCGAGCTGCTGCCCGCGCGTCGACCCAGAGGTCGAAGAAGCGCCACTGCTCGACTTCGACGCCGGCTACATCATGCGTGCCCGCGATCAGCTCCCGCGCGGTGGCTCGAAGTATCCCTGGCGAGTCTTCGAAAACTACGCCCTCGACCGCGTCATGCTTCGACGCAGCCGCGTGAACGACTCGAACATGGAGTTCGCGCGCGGCAAGGTGCGACGACCCACCCACGTCTGAGCGAAGCCTTTGGCCTCGCGCGCGACCGCGCTAGGCTCCGTCATGGCCTCGTCCGCTGCCGTCGCCGTCTTCGCGGGTGGCCACTCGTCTCGCA
>JAUIJR010000610.1 GCA_030431075.1 Polyangia bacterium
ATCGAGCTCGAGGCCACCATGCGACAGATCCGCAAGCTCGCGGACAGCCCGGCGATGGGGAGCGCGGCCCTCAAGATGCTCGAGCCCAACGAGCGCCTCTTGATCGAAGGCTTGCTCGCCGACCGCATCGCGGCCGAGCGCGAGTTCGCGGACGCAAAGTCGCGCTACCTCGAGAAGATGCCGGCCTACCGCGACGCCCAGCGCAAGGTCGAGCTGCTCGACACCCGCATCGCCGAGGAACAAAAGGCCCTGCTCGCGGCCTACGAGGCCCAGCTCGCCGCGGCCAAAGAGACCGAGCGCAAGCTCGGCGGCGCCCTCGAAAGCGAGCGCAAGTTGGCCCTGGAGCTCGCGCGCCTCGAACCCGAGTTCCGCGCCTTGGATCGTCAGTTGCGCACGGCCGGCGAGACCTACGACGTGCTGGCCCGCCGCGACACCGAGATCGGCATCACCAACCGGGTCGAGCGACCCCCGGTGGAGGGCCTCGACGCCGCCACCTCGGCGCGTGAGCCGGTGCGCCCGCGCAAGCTCTTGCTGATCGCCGTCGCATTGTTCGGCGGCCTGGTGCTCGGCAGCGCCTTGGCCTTGGCCGTAGACCTGCGTGACCTTCGGATCCGCAGCCTCGCCGACCTCGAGCGCGCCGTCGCCGGCTTTCGCTTGCCGGTGCTCGGCGAGATTCCCCACCTCGCCGACGACCCCAAGCTCGGCGCCGCCAACTTGCGCGCCCAACGTCGCAACCGCGATCTCTTCGTGCACCTCTACCCGCAGTCGCTGATGGCCGAGCGCCTGCGGGCGATCCGGGCCGGCTTGACCTTTGGCCTCGCGCCCGAGTCCTGCGCGGTGCTCTTGTTGACCTCGCCGGGCAGCTCCGAGGGCAAGAGCTCGGTGGCCATGAACCTCGCGCTCTCCTTTTGCCAGGCGGGCAAGCGCGTGGCCCTGGTCGACGCCGACATGCGCCGCCCTCGGCTGCATCAGGTCTTCCCCACCGAGGTCGGCCATGAGCACCTGGGCTTGGCCGCGGCGCTGGTCGGCAATGAAGAGGTCGATGCCTGCGTCCGTTCCGGTTTCGAGGGCGCGCCCGAGCGCTTGAGCGTGGTGACCTGCGGGGAGCCCCGCGAGAACCCGGCCGAGATGCTCGAGTCCAGCGCGTGTCGGGCCTTCTTCGAGGCCCTGCGCGAGCGCTTCGACGTGGTCATCGTCGACTCGCCGCCCGTCCTGCCCGTGGCCGACCCGCTGGTGCTGGCCCGACTCGCAGATGGCGTGGTCGTGGTCACCCGCTCGGAGGCGACGACGCGTACCGAGCTTTCGCGGGCGGTGTCGGCCCTCGGTCAAAGCGACGCCAACTTGGCCGGCATCGTGCTCAACGGGGTGAGCCGCCGCCACGGCGAGGGCGCCTACGCCTCGGGCTACTACGCCTACTACCGCGAGCCGAAGACGCGTCGTCGCAGCGCGACGACCGAGCCGGTCGAAGAGAGCTGAGCGAAGCCGTGCGCATCCTGATCGCGGGGGGCGTCCAAAAATCCGAGGCACACCAGCTGGCCGGTCAGCATCGCTTTGCGCACGCGCGTTTGTGTGAACTCGAGCCGGGCGGCGAAGAGCGCGTCTGGGCCGACTACGAGAGCCCCGCGGCCCATCGCCCCGACGAGGAGCCCTCGATCGTTTTTACGGCCGCCAGCGTCGACGCGCAGCGGATCTGGGTCCCCACCAAGACCGAGATCCTCGTCTACCGGCGGTCCGACCGCAGCTTGGAGCGGGTCATCTCCTTGCCCGCCTTCAACGATCTCCACCATGTGCGACCCGACGCACGCGGGCACCTTTGGGTGGTCAACACGGGCCTCGATCAGATCCTCGAGCTCGATGCGAAGGGCGAGCTGCACGCCGCACACGCGGTGATGGGTGGCGACCCCTGGGCGCGATTCGATCGCGGCGTCGACTACCGCAAGGTCACCTCGACCAAGCCTCATGTCGCACACCCCAACTACCTTCTTCGCTTCGAAGATCGTTGGTGGGTGACCCGCTTTCGCCAGCGCGACTGCGTCGAGCTCGGGGGGACGGGACGCATGCCCATCGATCTGCAGGGCTGTCACGACGGGGTAGTCGAGGGCGAGTGGGTCTACTTCACCACCGTCGATGGTCAGGTGGTCAAGACGCGGCCCGGCCTCGAGGCCCCGGCCGAAGTTTGGGACCTCAACGCCATGGTCGGGGGTCTACGCAAGTTGGGCTGGTGCCGCGGGCTACATCTGTTCTCAGCGCACGAGGTGCTCGTCGGCTTCTCGCGCCTGCGCGTCACGAAGTGGCGCGACAACGTCGCGTGGGCGGGCGGGCTCGAGACCATCAAGGCGTTGCGCCACCGTCCGACCCGCCTCACCCGATTCGATCTCCGGGCCGGGCGCGTCACTTGGGAACACGAGCTCGAGCGCCTCGACGCCGTCTTCTCGCTGCACGTGGAGCCATGAGCGAGGCGAGTTCGTCGGGACCTGGCGCACGCCCGAAGCCGACCTCCTTGCGTCGGCTCTTCTCGTGGGCGTTGGTGGGACAGGGGACCTACGCGGCGAGCCAGTGGGCGCTTTTGGTGGCGATCGCCAAGTTACTCACGCCCGTGGCGGCCGAGCGCGCGGCCGACCAGTGGGTCTTTGCCTTGGCCTTGTGCGCGCCCTTCGTGCTCTTTGCCCAAGCCGAGATGCGTGTGCTCCTCTCGGCCGAGTCTCCCGACGCCCCGCGCTTCGGGACGCGCAGCTAC
>JAUIJR010000611.1 GCA_030431075.1 Polyangia bacterium
CGCTCGAGCTCGATGCACTCGCACCCTCGGAGCCGCTGACCGAGGCCTCGGCCTCCGTGCTGCCCTCCCCGCCGCCATCGGCCGCGCGCCCACAGGCCAACAGGGCCCACAGGGGCAAAGAGAGGGTCAAAAGCCGTGAATTCGAGCGAGTCATAGCCACTTTAGGAATGTTGGTTTCCGAATCCTACACCGATCGACCCCGGGCCACCAGCGCTAAACTCCGGGTCGGTGCCCACCTACAAGGACCTACCGCTGCTCTCCCCCCGCGACGCCACGCGTTTCGAGGCCTGGATGACGCGCAACCACGCCAAGGTCGACGCGGCGTGGATCAAATTCGCCAAGAAGGCCTCCAAGAAGAAGTCGGTGAGCTACGTCGAGGCCCGCGAGATCGCCATCCGCTGGGGCTGGATCGACGGGCTCAAGAACCGCTTCGACGACGACTACTACGTCTTGCGCTTCACCCCGCGGCGCAAGCGTTCACGCTGGTCCCAGATCAACCGTGAGATCGCCGAGACCCTGATCGCCGAGGGGCGCATGGAAGGCCCCGGCATGGAACAGGTCGAGGCCGCCCGCGCCGACGGCCGCTGGGAAAAGGCGTACCCGCCCCAGTCGAAGATGGAGGTGCCCGAGGACCTGCGCGCCGCCTTGGCCAGGTCCAAGAAGGCCGAGAAGTTCTTCCCGACGATCAGCCGGGCCAACCGCTTCTCCATCTTGTACGGTATCCACGACGCCAAGACCGGCGCCACCCGCAAAAAGCGGATCGACAAGTACGTCGAGATGCTCGCCAAGCACGAAGTCCCCCATCCCGAGCAGTAAGCAGTCCGAGTCGAGCCCGCCATGTCGATGAAAGCCCTCGCCCGTCGCAGCGCCAAGCGCATGCTCGATGTCGGCGTGGCCGCGACCGCGCTGGCCGCCCTGAGCCCCCTTTTGGTGGGCGTGGCCCTGGCCGTCGCGCGGGACATGGGGCGCCCGGTGCTCTTTCGCCAGACCCGCCCCGGCCGCGACGGCAAGCTCTTCGAGATCATCAAGTTTCGCACCATGCGGGACGCCTACGACGCGGCCGGCGTGCCGCTGCCCGACGCCGAGCGCTTGACCAAGCTCGGGGAGTTCTTGCGCCGCAGCAGCCTCGACGAGCTGCCCGAGCTCGTCAACGTGCTCAAAGGCGAGATGTCCCTGGTCGGACCGCGGCCGCTCTTGCCCGAGTACCTGCCCTTGTACACGCCGAGCCAAGCGCGTCGTCACGAGCTGCGTCCGGGCATCACGGGCTGGGCCCAGGTGCACGGCCGCAACTCGGTCACCTGGGAGGACAGGTTCGCCATGGACCTTTGGTACGTCGAGAACCAGAGCCTCTGGCTCGACTTGAGGATCTTGGTGCAGACGGCGGTGGCCGTGCTGACCCAGCGGGGCGTGAGCGCTCCGGGTCACGCCACCATGCCGCGCTTTACCGGGACGGCCGCCAACGACCCCGGGGTCGCGGCGTGAACGAGACGCGCCTGATCGTCCTGGGCGCCGGCGGTCATGGCCGGGTGGTGGCCGACGTGGCCCGCAGTATGGGGCGCTGGCCCACCATCGAGTTCTTGGACGACGCGCGCAGCGGCGAGCTGGTGAGTCCCTGGCCCGTGGTCGGCCGCCTCGAGGAGGTCACCGCTTTGCACGCGACGGGCAGCTGCGCTTTTGCCTTGGGCCTCGGCGACAACGCCCTTCGCCTCGAGTGGCAGCGACGATTGAGCTCGCTGGGCGCGAGCTTGCCGAACTTGGTCGACCCGAGCGCCACCCTCAGCCCTGAGGCCCGCATCGGCGCGGGCACGGTCTTGATGCCTCAAAGCGCCGTCAACATCGGGGCGGTACTCGGAGCCGCGTGCATCGTGAACACGGGCGCCACCGTCGACCACGATGCGCGCGTCGCCGACGCGGTGCACCTTTCCCCCGGTGTGCACCTGGGCGGTGAGGTGACGATCGGCGAGCGCAGTTGGCTCGGCGTCGGCGTCAGCGTCCGCCACCGCATCGAGATCGGCGCGCGCACCACCGTGGGCGTGGGCGCCGTCGTCGTGTCCGACCTGCCCGACGATTGCGTCGCCTACGGGGTGCCGGCGCGCCCGCGACCTACTTCTTGAGCGCGGCGATCAAGTCGTCGATCTGCCCGGGATCGACTGCGAGCTTCTCGGTCTTGCCGCCGGCCGTGATCTCCACGCCCTCGAGCTTGCCGAACTGGGCGCGCTCGGCCTTCTCGATCTCGTCGAAGCCCCAGCTCAACATGGGCTTGACCCCGATCTTGTTGGCGGCGGCGCTGATGACCCCGGACTTCATGATGGCTTTGACGAAGCCGGCCCGCTTGTTGGTGATGACCAGGGCCCCAAAGCGGTTGCCGAAGATGCCCTTTTTGCGCAGCCCCTCGTAGGTCCCGACGACCTCTTCACCGTCGTCGAGCTTCATCTTGGGCGCCACCATGTTGCCGGGGATCTGCATGCGCGAATGCTGCCATGGCCATGGCCACGAACGAAAGACGTATGAGCCCTGTTCGGACCGTTCGACCTAGTTCTCGGCCGGGTCTTCGACCTCGAAGTTCTCCAAGGTCAAGTTCATGTCCGAGATGCGAATCGCCCTCGGACTGTAGGGACTCCACGACCAACGCTGGCGCTGCGGAGCTTGAAAACTGATCTCGCGGGTCAGCTCCGTATCCCCCACGTTGCGCAGACCAAAGGTGTAGGTCTCGTCGCCGTTGTCGA
>JAUIJR010000094.1 GCA_030431075.1 Polyangia bacterium
AGGAACTCGGGATTGTCGTCCTCGTCGAAGGTCCCCATCGCCACGACGCGGCCCGTCCCGGACTCCCCAAAGGTCGTGTCCTGGCCTTCCCCGTCGTAGTAGTACAAGGTGCTGAGGTCAGCCGAAGGATCGGCGTTAACCAGGTAGACCTCCAGGGCGCCTTCATCCGAGGTCGAGTTGGGATTGTTGTAGAGGTCGCCAACGACGAGGTCGGTGAAGCCGCCCGCAAAACTCCCCACGGAGTTGATGTCCTCCGAGACATTGGCGTTCGTGATGGGTTCGTACATCACCGAGAAGCTCGAGTCGGCGCGCGCGATGACGATCTCGTCATGTCCCTCGCCCTCGTAGTAGTCGGCGATGACCAGCGCATTGCCCTGCTCGCTCGCGTTGCGATACTGCGGCACGAGCGTCTCGGTGTCACCCGAAGCGACCACGACGCCGCCGAGCACGCCCAAAGCGGCCACGTCCATGGCCTCGCCGTCCAGATTGCCGACGGCGATGTCCTTCGTCGCCGTCAACAAGGGCACGCTGACCGGGTCCCCGATGCACAGCACACCGACGTCGTCCGCCGGATTGTCGTTCCCGCGCGCCCGGTCGCCGTCCCCGTCACCGTCACCGTCACCGTCGCCGTCGCCGTCGCCGTCTCCGTCGCCGTCCCCGTCACCGTCGCCGTCGCCGTCTCCATCGCCGTCTCCATCGCCGTCTCCGTCTCCGTCTCCATCGCCGTCTCCATCGCCGTCTCCATCGCCGTCGCCGTCTCCGTCTCCGTCGCCGTCTCCGTCTCCGTCGCCGTCTCCGTCGCCGTCGCCGTCGCCATCGCCGTCTCCGTCTCCGTCGCCATCTCCATCGCCGTCTCCATCGCCGTCTCCGTCTCCGTCGCCATCGCCGTCTCCATCGCCGTCGCCGTCTCCGTCGCCGTCTCCGTCGCCGTCTCCATCTCCATCTCCGTCTCCGTCTCCGTCTCCATCTCCGTCTCCATCTCCATCTCCGTCTCCATCTCCATCTCCGTCTCCATCTCCATCTCCGTCGCCGTCTCCATCGCCGTCTCCGTCTCCATCTCCATCGCCGTCTCCGTCTCCATCTCCATCGCCGTCTCCGGTCATCGAACTCTCAGAGGCCTCACTCTCGGAGCTGTCCGAGGTGTCGGTCGTCTCATCGTTGGCCGTGCCGTCGTCGGCGCAGGCGCTCAGCGAGAGGACGGTGAGCAGCGGAAAAAGTCCAGGCAAGCGGGTCTTCATGCGGCCCAGGCTACCGGCCAGACACGCCAGACTCCAAGGGCGCCTTCCCGCGCGCGCAAAAACGCGAAAAGGGGGCCCATCAGGCCCCCTCTCGAGTTTGCCGGCCGCACTCAGCGGTCCGAGTAGACGACGACCAAGTCCGAGCCCTCGCCTTCGCCGATCGCAAAGTCGGGCTTGCCGTCGTCGTTGAAGTCGCCCACCGCGATGCCGTTCGCGAAGTTGGTGACGGTTCCGCTCGCGCCGAAGGTGAAGCCACACGCCGTGCCCGAGCCTAGCCAGACTTCCCAGTTGTCGTCGTCCGCGGCCACGATGTCCATGTTCCCATCGAGGTCGAAATCGGCGGCGACCATGGAGTCGGCATACACACCGATGGTGGTTGTGACCGGCGTGCCGAACTCACCGCCATCCATCGTGTAGCAGTTCAAGGTTTCGACTCCGCCGTCCCGGCTCACCACCGCGATGTCTTCGCCAACTTCACCGCCGAAGTCGGCGACGGCGATGGAGTTGATGTTGGTCCCGGGGCTCACGTTGTCGCCGAGGTCCCCCGAACCGCCGATGTCGCTCTCTTCCATGAACACTGCGGTCGTGTTCGACCAGATCACATCCATGAGGTTGTCCTCATCGATGTCGCCGAGCGCGACACGGCGCCCACTCGCCATGGTGCCGAAGCTCGCACCACCGGGCTCGCCATCGTCGTACAAGAGGTGCGCCGGAGCATGGGTCGTCGAGTCGTTCGCCAAGACGATCTCCACCCGGCCGTCATCTCCGGTACCGGGGCCGTCGTAGAGGTCGCGACCCGCGATGTCTCGAAAGCCGGTCTCGCCGACATCCGCGACCATGAGGCTGTCGGGCGCTGGCGTAGCGGCGATCGGAAGGGTGTAGATGTCGATGAACTCGTTGTTGTCGGCCGTGATGATCTCGTCGTGGCCCACGAGCGGGAACCACTCGGCGACGATCAGTTCGTCGGCGTTGATCGCGTGGATTTCAGGCCCGGTGAGACCGGAAGCGCTGCCGTTGTAGATCCATAGCTCGCCGTTGTTGATGAGAACCGCCAAGTCCGCCCCGCTCTCGCCATCGAGGTTGCCGGCCGCCACATCGCTCACGCTGCTCGGCATGGTGAGGACCTCCTGCGGGGCCAAGCACAGGGCACCGACGTCATCGGCCGGAATGTTGTTGCCGCAGGGATCGCCATCGCCGTCGCCGTCTCCGTCGCCGTCTCCGTCGCCGTCTCCGTCTCCATCTCCATCTCCGTCTCCGTCTCCATCTCCGTCTCCATCTCCGTCTCCATCTCCATCTCCATCTCCGTCGCCATCGCCATCGCCATCGCCATCGCCATCGCCATCTCCGTCGCCATCTCCGTCGCCATCTCCGTCGCCATCTCCGTCGCCATCTCCATCTCCATCTCCGTCGCCATCTCCATCTCCGTCGCCATCTCCATCTCCATCTCCGTCGCCATCTCCATCTCCGTCGCCATCTCCATCTCCGTCGCCATCTCCATCTCCGTCTCCGTCGCCATCTCCGTCGCCGTCGCCATCTCCGTCTCCATCGCCATCTCCGTCTCCATCGCCATCTCCGGTCGTCGAAGACTCCGTCTCCTCACCTTCCGAGCTCTCCGAGGTGTCGGAGGTCTCGTCGTTGGCCGGGTCATCGTCGGCGCATGCGCTCAACGACAAAACGGTCAGCAGGGGGAAGAGGCCGGGCAGACGAGTCTTCATCCGCGGGAGGCTATCAACCCGCGGCCCCTCGACCAAGGCACAGGCCTCGCAGCAGCCACGGCCCTTGGATCAGGTGGGCGTGTATTCGCGGCGCAACAAACCGAGCATCACCGAGTCTTGGATCTCGCCGGCGACTTGCCAGCGCTCGCGTGCGAGGCCTTCGCGGACGAAGCCGAGGCGCTCGAGCAAGGCGAGCGAGGGTGCGTTGCGGGGGTCGCAATCGGCTTCGAGGCGACGAAGCTCCAGGGTCTCGAAGGCGAAGGCCAAGGCGACACGGCAGGCCTCGGTGGCGAGCCCGGCGCCCCAATGGGCGCGCGCGAGCGAATAGCCGAGCTCGGCGCGCCCGTTGTTGGAGTCGAGGGAGGCCAAGGTCACATGGCCGACGATGCGCCCCGATTCGCGCAGCTCGACGCCCCATTGAAAGAGCTCGCGCTTGGCGAAGAGTTCGTGCACTTCGTCGACCAGGCGCTCGGCCTCCGCGAGCTCGCGCATCGGCGGCGATGACCAGTAGCGGGTGACCTTGGCGTCAGAGAAGATCGCAAAGAGGTCCGCAGCGTCCCCCGCCTCCAGCCAACGCAAGGAGACGCGTTTCCCTTCGAGGGTCGGGAGTTGCTTGGCGCCTTCGAGCACGCCGAACGCTATCTCGCCGGCGCTTCGCCGTCGAGGCGGGCGCGCAGCTTCGCCACGTTTTGCTTCTCGTACCAGGTGCCCGGCGGTTGGGCGTCGTAGTAGGCGGCCGCCTGCTCGAGGTGCTCCCGCGCGAGGACTTTGGCGCCCGCCTCGGCCGCGACCATGCCCAAGACCAAGTGGGCGCGGGCCGAGCAGTCCGAGGCTTCGTCCTTCTTGCTGGCCAGGGCCAGCGCGGCCTCGGCTTCGCGCCGGGCGGGGCCCCAGCGCGAGGCCAGCGCGTGGGCGTGGGCCAAGTTTGATCGGTCGCCGCACACGCTCATGTCCTCGGGGCCATAGCGCTCGATGTCCATCTTCACCAAGGCGTCCCAAAGCTCGGTCGCTTGCGTGTAGTCCCCTTCGAGTTCCGCGAGCCAGGCCAAGGCCACCAAGACGTCGGCGCGCTCCCCCTCACCCGGCCGTCGGTGCGCCGCAAAGGTCGCCTGGGCCGCCGAACAGACCTCGCGCGCTTGGGCCAGACGCTGCAGATGCAAGAGTCCCCAACAGCGGTTGAGCTGCGCCGAGGCCGTCGCGTGCGCGCCCTCGCCAAAGGCCCCCGTCGCGATCTCGACGGCCTGCGTCGCGTGCCGCAGCCCCGCTTCGAACTCGCCTTGGGTCTGCAAGACCGACGAGAGGTTGTTGTGCACGCGCCCGACCCGCGGATGCCGAGGCCCCAAGCCCGCCTCCATGATGCCGAGCGCGCGTTCATAGGCCGCGCGCGCCTCGGCGTGCTCGCCCGAGACTTCGTGGGCGATGCCCAAGTTGTTCAAGGGGCCGGCCACCCGCGGGTCCGCCTCGCCGAAGCTGCGCACGTACAACTCCACCGAGCGACGGTAGTGCGACTTGGCCCGCGCGTAGCGATCCGGCTGGCGACCGGCCACCCCCAAGGCGATGCCCAGGTTGTTCTCGAGCTTGGCCTCGCGTTCGACGTCGGCTTCGATGCGCGCCCCGAGGTGGCGGGCCAAGGTCGCCCAGCGCTCCGCGTCCGGATAGTCGCGCGCGAGCTCGCCGATCGCCTGCACCATCACCGTCGCCGTCTCGGCCGCGAGCGCGTGGCGGTCGGCGTCCAGGGCCAAGGCGAAGGCCTCGGTCAAGGCCGTGGGCGCGCGCGTCACCTCGCGTGCGTCGAGCGCGAGCTGCCCCTCCCAAAAAGCGAAGCGGGCGCGCAAGCCCAGGCCTGCCGCCTCTGGAAATTGCCCACGCGTGGCGTCGACCAGCTCCAAGCCGGCCTTGATCTGTCCCGTGGCCCGCAAGGCGGCGAGGCGCGCCAAGGTGTTCTCCGCCGCTTCGACGCCCATGAAGCCGGCCTCGGGACGGCCGCTTTGTTGCCCGCGCAGCCGCTCGACGGACAGACAACTCGTCGCCTCGCTCAAGCCCTGCGCGGCCGAGCTCGCCTTGGCCAGGGCGCTGAGGTCGGCCTCTTCGATCACGCCGATCAAGGTCGACAGCTCGCGCTCGCGCTCCGCCAAGCAGGCCATGCGCAGGTCCATCGCCTCGTCACTTTGCAGGGCCTCGACCCGCGTCTCCCGGCAGGCTCGCGTGCGCGCCTCGGTCAACGCCCGCACCTGTCGGTCGAGCGCGTCCACCGTGCGCACGCGTGCGTCCTCTCGCCAGGCCATCGGCGCGCGCTCGAAGTGGGTGCGCAGAGCTTCGCGGGTGTCGGCGTTCCACCAGCTCTCGACGCTCGCGCCGTAGTCGGGGCAGCTCGCCTCCCCGGCGCTCGGCGTCGCCCACCACAAAAGCCCGCCCAAGCTCAGCAGCCCGGCCGCGCCCAGGCCGACACGCGTACGGTCGAGGCCGCGACGATCCGGATCCACGACGGCCACGAGCTCGGCCATGTCGGGCCAGCGCTCCCCGACCTTGACGGACAAGCCGCGGACCAAGGCCCGGTGCACTCGGCTCGGCACGCGTACGCCGGCCGGGGGCGAACTCAGCTCCCCTTGGGTCACCGCGTAGGCGAGCTTGGCGACGGTGCGGCCCGCAAAGGGACGCGCACCGTAGAGGGCCTCCCACAACGCGACGCACCACGAGAATTGATCGCTGCGCGCGTCGGTGGGCTGGCCCAGGTGTTGCTCGGGAGACATGTAGGCCGGCGTGCCCATGACCGCGCCCGTACGGGTCAGGGAGCCGCTGCCCGAGGCCGCCCCCGAACCCGACAGGAGCGAGTGCGCGCCCGAGCTCGTCTGACTGGCCAGCTCGGCGTCGCGCACGGCGATGGGTCCCTCGTCGCCCCGCGCGAGACCAAAGTCCATGACCACCACGCGCCCCGAGACGTCGACCATCACGTTGTCGGGCTTGAAGTCCCGGTGCACCAAGCCGCTTTTGTGGGCCGCGTCGAGGCCACGCCCCGCGGCGGCGAAGACCCGCAAGAGCGCTTCGACCTCGTGCTCCTGCTCGAGCCAGCGGCGCAGGGTCTGGCCCTCGATGAACTCCATCGCCAAGAAGCTGACCCCCTCGACGGTGCCCACGTCGTGGACCAAGACGACGTTGTCGTGCCGCAGACGGGCGAGCGCCTGGGCCTCCCGACGCAGGCGCAGGACCGAGGCCTCGTCGGCGTGACGCCCGGCGTGCAGCACCTTGATCGCCACGCGGCGATCGAGCTCGGGGTCGTAGGCCGCGTAGACCTCGCCCATGCCCCCGCTGCCGATCCGCGACAAGAGATGATAGCGGCCGAGGTGATCTCCGAGTCGACGCCCCTTCACCGGGCCCCGCCCCTCGGCCGTGGTCTGCGAGATGACGGTCTCGTCGGCCAGCCCCGTCGTCTTCACCCGCCGATGATAGCCCAGGCCAGGCCCCCATACGGCGAGTGCGCCCTTCGCAGGAAATGCGCAGGCCCCTTGGCGCGTGCTAGCTTGCGCCCCGACCATGAGCACGCCGAACCGCGAGCGACAGCGCCTCTTGCTCGTCTACGGAGGTCGTTCCTCCGAGCACGAGGTCTCGATTCGCAGCGCCAAGGAGGTGCTCGAGGCCATCGACCCGACGCACTTCTCGGTCGAGACCCTGGCCATCGCTCGCGACGGACGGTTCCGACTCGGTGCGGCCGAGCTCGAGCTCGAGGTCGCGGCCCAACGCGGCGAGCTGGTCGAGAATCTCGAGGCGCGGCTGCGCGACTGCGACTTGGTCTTTCCCCTCCTGCACGGACCATGGGGCGAAGACGGCACCTTCCAAGGGCTGCTCGAGGTCCTCCAGGTCCCCTACGTGGGCTCGGGCGTCTTGGCCTCGGCCCTGTGCATGGACAAGGCGGCCTTCAAGACCTTCGTCGGTGCCCCCGCCTTCGAAGTCCCGGTGACCCCCGGCTTGGACTTCGACTTCTCGGGACGCATCGATCCGGAGCGCGCGGCCGAGCAAGTGCTCGAAGGGCTGGGACTGCCCTGCTTCGTGAAGCCGGCCAACCAAGGTTCGAGCGTCGGCGTCTCCCGCGTCGACGAAGACGACGCGCTTTTGGCGGCCCTCGAGATCGCGGCCCAGTACGACCCCCGGGTCGTGGTCGAGCGCGCCGTGAACGCCCGCGAGATCGAGCTGGCCGTGCTCGGCAACGGCGGCCGCGAGACGATCGTCAGCCAGCCCGGCGAGATCGGGCTGCCCGCGGGCACCTGGTACGACTACGACGCGAAGTACGTCAACGACGTCGCCACCTTGAGCATCCCGGCCGAGCTCGACCCCGAGCTCATCACCCAGCTCCAAGACATCTCCTTGCGCGCCTTTCGGGCGGCCGGCTGCAAAGGCCTGGCCCGCATCGACTTCCTCGTCGACCGCGAGACCAAGGCCGTCTACCTCAACGAGGTCAACACCATGCCCGGCTTCACCTCGATCAGCATGTACCCCAAGCTGATGGCCCACGCCGGCATCCCCTACGCCGAGCTCATCACCCGCCTGTGCGAGCTCGCCCTCGAGCACCACGCCCGCCGCGCGGACCTGGCCGTCGAGCGCTGAGGCCTCGCCCGCTCCGCCCCGCGTTGCCCGCCCCTCGCCCGCGTGGCATGGTCCGGACCATGGATTACCCGGAACATCGGGTCCTGTCGGGCGTGCAGCCTTCGGGGACTTTGCACCTCGGCAATTACTTTGGGGCCATCGAGCAGCACCTCGCGCTGCAAGAGCAGTACCCCGGCGAGTGTTTTTACTTCATCGCCGACTACCACGCCCTGACCAGCTTGAAGGACGCCGAGGCGCTGCGCGCCAACGTGCAGGACGTCGCCGTCACCTACCTGGCCTTGGGCCTCGACCCCGAAAAGGCGCTGCTCTTTCGGCAAAGTGACGTCCCTGAGGTCACCGAGCTGACTTGGCTTTTGAGCTGCGTCACCGGCATGGGCCTGCTCGAACGCGGCACTTCGTACAAGGACAAGGTCGCCCGCGGCCTCAAGTCCAACGTCGGCCTGTTCACCTACCCGGTGCTCATGGCCGCCGACATCTTGGTCTACGGCAGCTCCTTCGTGCCGGTGGGCAAAGACCAAGTGCAGCACATCGAGTTCGCCCAGGACATGGCGACGCACTTCAACACGACCTACTGTCCCGACGCGCCCGTCCTGCGCCGGCCCGAGTGGAAGTTGTCGAAGACCCCCTACGTGCCCGGCCTCGACGGACAAAAGATGTCCAAGAGCTACGGCAACACCATCCCGATCTTCGAGACCGGCAAGAAGCTCAAGAAGACCGTCGGCCGCATCGAGACCGACTCGACCCCGCTCGGCGATCCGCTCGACCCCGAGACCTGCCGGGTCTTCGCGCTGCTGAAGCTCTTTTGCGACGACGACGCGCTCGCCGAGCTCGAGACTTGGTACCGGGCCGGCGCGCGCGAGGGCGAGAAGTTCGGCTACGGCCATGCGAAGCTCTTGCTCGGTGAGAAGATCGCCAGCCGCTTCGCCGAGGCCCAAGCCAAACGCGAGCACCTGCTCGCGCACCCCGAAGAGGTCGAGGTGCACCTGCGCGCCGCCGCCGAACGGGCGCGAAAGATCGCCCGCGGCACCGTCGACGCCTGCCTCGCCGCGTGCGGGCTGCGCTGAGAGGCCGAGCCCATGACCACGCCGACTTCGGACGCGCTCGTGCGAAGCGCGGCCGAAGCGGGCGCTACGCTCGAGGAGCTCGCCGGGATTTATCGGAGGATTTTCCCCGGCCGCAGAGCGCCGGACTGGTTCGCGCAAAAGTGGCGACGTGAGTGCTTGGGCTTCGAGGCGAGTCGGATCCTCGAGCTCGAAAGGGGCGACGCCCGCGAGGCGCGGGCCTTGGTGCTCGCCGGTGCGCCCCCTTCGCTCGGAGGTTGGTGGCGGACGAGCGGGCTGGGTGTCGTGCCCGGGTGGCGACGCCGGGGGCTGGGCCACGCCTGCGTCGCCGCGACCGGGCGCGCCGCCGCCGAGGCCGGCGCGCCTGGCCTGCAGACCCTGGGCCGCCCTGCGCTGTGGGAGTTCTACGCCGAGCTGGGCTATCGGCGATCCGGCCGACTCGAGCATTGGTGGGCGCCGGGACGCAGCGAGCGCGAGGATCCACCGGGCGACGAAGACGAGCTCTCGCCGCCGGTGGGGCTGGACTTTCCCTGGCTGGCCGAGGCGTGGAGCGGCACACGGCCCGAAGCGCGGCGGATCTTCGCGCACGGGGAGGCCCGCGCCGGCTTGAGCCGCGAGGCCGGCGGCTGGCTCTTGCAGTGGTGTTCACCCGCGGACGCGCTGTTCGAAGTCGCGACGGCTGCACTGGCAGAGGTGAGCCGCAATACCTCCCTGATCATCTACGGAGTCGCGCCCGCGGCGACGCGCACCCGCGACGCCCTCTCGGGCGCCGGTTGGCGCATCGCCCAAGTCCTCGATCGTCTGATCTGCGAAGCCTGAGGCCCGGCACCGCCACCGCCGCCCATCCGACTTTGCTCACGGGACGCGGCTAGACATGCGTGGGCCCGCCGTCGCAAGATCGGCACACCCACGACCCGCCGTGCTGCGTTGCGCCTCGGGGGTCTGCGTTGAGGGGATAGACACCGTGCTCCGAATTCAATCCAAGCTTTCCATCGTTTTCTCCACCTCCTTGGCCCTCGCGCTCGGCGCTTGCGGCAGCGACAGCGGCACCTCCGACAGCGGTGACGAGTCCTCCGAGTCCGCCTCCAGCGGCGAAGGCGAAGCCGGCACCGGCGAGGGTGAGGCCTCGACCACCACCTCGGCCACGACCGAGGACACCAGCGCGAGCGAGACCACCGGCGGCTTCGTGCCCACCGACACCAGCGACTCGGCGACCACGGCCGGCACCGGCGAGCCCGGACCCAACGGCTCGATGTGTGGCAACGACGACGAGTGCACCTCGATGATCTGCGTCGACGTCGCTGGCTTCACGGGCCTGTGCTCCGAGTGCCGCACCGACCAAGACTGCATGGACTCCGGCGAGGGCTTGAACTGCTCGATCGGCGCCAACGGCTACTTCGAGTGTGGCAGCGGCATGGCCGGCACCATGTGCATGTCGAGCGACGCTTGCGACGGCGACCTGGTCTGCGCGCAGGTCATCGACCTCGGCGGCCTGTTCAACGATCAGTTCTGCAGCGAGTGCGAGGACGACGACGGCTGCGAAGCCGGCGAGCAGTGCGTGCCCAGCTACGACCTGCAAAACTTCACCGGCGAGCGCGTGTGCGCCGAGGCCGGCTCCCTCGAGCAAGACGCCCTGTGCGACACGGGCGATCAGTGCATGTCGGGCATCTGCGGCACCGCCGACGTCATGGGCTTCTTGCAGTTCGGCATCTGCTCCGAGTGCGAGAGCGACGGCGACTGCGACGCGGGCCAGACCTGCACCCCCGCCAGCGCGGACGTGCTCGGCGGCGGCGGCCTCGCGGGTGGCACCTGCGGCTAAGCCCGCACCACCATCCCGAGACCAAGAGGGTCGGCCCACGGGTCGGCCCTTTTTCGTGCCCGCAGGGGCGAGTTCGCGAGGGTGAACACGGGTGCGGCTGTGCCGGGCGCGCAGCTCCCCTAAGATGCCCGCGTGGCGGGTGACCAGGCCAGCGAGCACTCGGGCGACTGGGAGCTCACCCGCGAAGCCGAGCTCTCGCGCACCCAAGGCCCCGACGGGAGCCCCGGCGCCCCTGCCTTGGGTCCCGGCGCCGCCTTGGGCCGCTACCAGATCCTCGGCTTGGTCGGCCGCGGAGGGATGGGCGCCGTCTACCGCGCCTACGACCCCGAGCTCGATCGCATCGTCGCCATCAAGCAGGTGCTCTTCGGCAGCGACCGCCCGCGCGGCCAAGCCCGCCTGCAACGCGAAGCCCAAGCCATCGCCCGCCTCAGCCACCCGCACGTCGTGCAGATCTTCGACGTCGGCCGCGACCCCCAGCGCGGCGAGCTCTTCATCGCCATGGAGTTCGTCGCCGGCCCCACCCTCAAGCAGTGGCTGCGCGAGACCCCCCGCGACTGGCGCTCGATCGTGCAGGTCTTCGCCGAAGCCGGCGAGGGCCTACTCGCCGCCCACCGCCACGGCCTGGTGCACCGCGACTTCAAGCCCGACAACGTGCTCATCGATCCGCAAGGCCACGCCAAGGTCCTCGACTTCGGCCTGGCCAAAGGCTCCGAGCGCGAGGGGGACCCCGATACCAGCACCGACGCCAGCCGCTCGATGCCCGACGGCGACGCGCCCGCCCAAGCCAGCTTGATCTCGATGGCCGAGTCGATGAGCCGCACCGGCCCCATCGACGACCCTCCCCTGCCCTCGAGCTCCGGCGCGAGCCGCCGCGCCCTGCCCGAGCTCACCCGCGTCGGCTCCCGGATCGGCACGCCCGCCTACATGCCCCCCGAACAGATCGCGGGCGGCCGCAGCGATCCCCGCGCCGATCAGTTCTCCTTCGCCGTCGCCTTGTACGAGGCCCTCTACGCGCAGCTCCCCTTCGAAGGCACGACCCCCGACACCTACGCCTGCAACGTGCTCGACGGCGCCATCCGCCCCACCCCCAAGGGCGTCGAGGTCCCGCCCGAGATCCACCGCGCCGTCGTGCGGGCCCTTCGTGTCGCCCCGAGCGAGCGCTTCGAAGACCTCGCCCCCCTGCTCGCCATCTTGCGCGACGACCCGGCCAAACGACGTCGACGCTGGTACTCGGCCGGCGCGGCCGCAGCCATCGGCGTGGGAGTGTCGGCCCTGTGGTGGAGCGTGAGCCCAGCCCACGCCGGCGACCCTTGTGCCCGGGCCGGCGCCCCGATGGCCGCAGCCTGGAACGAGAGCCGCCGCACCGAGACCCAAGCCGCCCTCGCGGCCTTGCCCCAAAGCTTCGCCCGCGCCCAAGCCGAACAGATCGTCGGCCGCCTCGACGACTTCGCCGAACGCTGGAGCGCGGCCTCGACGAGCGCCTGCCGCCTCGAGACCCGCGAAGCGGCGCTGAGCGAAGAGGCAACGGAAACGGACACGCCGACCGACACGACCGACGGACCCGGGGACAACGCGAGCTTGGTGGCCGCCCGCCGCTTGTGCCTGGACCGCACGCTGACCCGCTTTCGCGGCCTGGCCGAGGCCCTGGCCCAACCCACCGGCGAGGTCCTGACCCACGCGGCCGACGCGACGCAATCCCTCGGCCACGAGCTCGACGCCTGCGCCGACCCTCGCGCCCTCGAAGGCCTGCTGGCCGCCGGTGTGGACCGCCTCGACGCCCAAGCGAAGCGCGACGACGCGACCTTGCTCCGCATCGCCGAACAACAGCGCCTGGGCCTCTACGACCGCGCGGCCCAAGAGCTCGAGGGCCTGGGCGAACCCGAGACGCACGCGTGGCCCGGCGCCTTGATCTTGCGCTGGGGCATCGCGGCGGGCGCCCAGGCCCTGGCCGAAGGCGAGCTCCCGCGCGCGCGCGAACAACTCGAACGCGCCCGCGACGCGAGCATGGGCGACACGGCCCCCCTCGAAGCGGTGGACTGGATGCGCACCTACGCGGCGGTCCTGCGCTACCTGGGCGAGACCCGCGAAAGCGAAGACGCCGCCCGCAGCGCGCACATGCTGGCCGAGCGCCGCTTGGGGCCCCAACACCGCACGACCTTGGCGTCGATGGCCGACCTGGGCCACGGCCCCTACGACCGAGGCGAGTACGCGCTGGCCCTCGAGCTCTACCGCGCAGCCGAAAGCGCGATGGCGACGGTGGTGGCGCGCGACGAAGGCATCACCTTGGATCTCCAGACCTCGATCGCATCGACGCTGGCCCACCTGGCCCGCCACGACGAAGCGATCGCGATGCACGAGTCGGTGCTGGCCACCCGCATCGCCCGCGACGGCGAGGCGCACCCCGAGACCCAGGACGCCTTGCACGCGCTAGCCGTAGCCCAGCTCAAGGCGGGCCGACTCGAAGCGGCCCTGACCAGCTTCGAGCGCGAGCTTCAAACGATGCGCCGCGAGCTGGCGGTGTCGTCGGCGGTCGACGAAGCGGGCGTGGCGGCAAACATCGCGGCGACGATGCTGCAGCTCGATCGCAAAGACCCGGACCCCGCCCGCCTCGAGCGCGCGGAATCCATCCTCCGCGAGTCCCTGGCCCGCGTCGAAACGGCGGCCATCCGCGCCCTGCTCGGTGCGTGCCTCAACCGCCTGCAACGCTGGGACGAATCCGTCGCCGTCCTCGAGCGCGCCCTCGAACAGATGGAATCCCAAGAGCGCGGCGCAAGCACCAACGGCCTGATGACCCGCCTCAACCTCGCCCGCGCCCTCGCCGGCCGCGGCGATGCTCAACGCGCCCGCCAACAACGCGAGCGCGGGCTGGCGCTGGCTCGCAGCGCGCAAAATGATGCGATGGTCGAGCGCTTCGAGAAGGACTTGAAGGGGCGCGGGGCGACGCCGTAGCCGTTACCCTCATCGTAGTAAGCGCTCCCTCCGCTCGGTTGCGTCGCTTGGCCCACGCCGCGATACTGGGGCCGATGGAGCGCAACTGTCCCGAGTGCGGAGCTTCGCTGCAAGCTGTGCGGGTCCTCGACGCGACCCACAGCCTGCCGGCCAAGACCGGGGGCGCACATGTGGACCTCTCGTACGCGTCGCCCGATGCGAAGGCGAGCTTGTTCACAAAGGCGATTCCTCGCCAGGGCACCTTGCGAGCGATGATGTGTCCGGACTGCGGGCGAACTTTGTTCTACGCCCTGCCCGGGTCCTAGCTCACTCGAAAGAGTCGACGCGCTCCGCTCGTCTCAATACGCAGCGCGGGCCTACGCCCTAACCCTCCGGCCCCAGCCCCTCGCAGATCAAGCTCTCCGGATACACCGCGCGCGCGTCGACGATCGCGGGCGTGCGCAGGTCCACGGTCAGCGCCAGCCAGGGCAGCTCGCCGCTGGGTGCCGTGCAGCGGGCTTCGGACAAGATGATGTCGAGGAGGCTTTGGGCGCGGCGGCGGATCTCGGTGGCGGGGGCGTTGGGGCCGAGCTCGACCTGGGCGTAGACGCGTTGTTTGCCGAGGCCGGGGACGTGGAGGGTGGGCTCGCCTTCGTCGCGGGGTCGGGTCCACGCGCGCGCAGGCTCGCCGAGCTGCTCGCGGAGGTAGGCCGCGCGGATGGCTTCGAGCTGCGCTTGCATCGCGGCCAGGCTCGCGGGGGCGTAGCGGCGGCGACGGGCTGCGCAGCCGTCTTCGAGGACCGCGTCGAGCTCACCGAGGGCGGCGATGCGGTCGACGCGTTCGCTCCATCGCGGGGACAAGGAGGGCAGCACGCGCTCGACCGCGCTTTGGCGCGCGCGCTCGAGGCTCGCGCGACGCGTCGGCGTGCACTTGTCTTCTGGCATCGTCGGCGCGCCGAGGTACGCGTGCCCTTGCAGATAGATGCGCGGTCGCCAGGGGCAGGCCTCGGGCGTCGCGCGGCACTTGGCCAGTTGTGCGTCGAAGCTCGCACGCGCCTCGCTGCAGCTGCCTTGGGTGGAGGTGGGTGTCTCGGACGCGGGGCCCAAGGCCGTGGCGAAGGCGCTCGCCAAGTTTGCGTCGGCTTGGTCCAAGAAGGCTTCGGCGTCGGCCAAGGCGAACTCTTGGGCGCGACCGAGGCGGGCGCGTAGTTGTGAGCAGCCGCCGCGCTCGATCACCGCTTGGCCCGCCCATACGCTCGCCTCGACCGATGCCGGCGCGAGCAAGAGCGCGTAGTCGAAGTTTTGGGCGCGAAGCTTCGCCGCCCATTGGGGGTCGGGAGGGCTTTGTGTCGTCGCCCACTCGAGTCGGCCCTCTGCGTCGAGCTCGGCCTTGGGCCACGGGCCGGTCAGGGCGTCGCGGGGCGCCTCGGCCGCGGCCGTGAAATTCGTCTCGGGGCGA
>JAUIJR010000612.1 GCA_030431075.1 Polyangia bacterium
GTGCTCGACACCACTTGGGACGAAGACACGCTCACCTACGCCAACCGCCCCACGGCCGTGGTCCCGCCCCTGGAGATTTGGGACCTGGCGTGGCCGATGGGCCCGCAGACAAAGACCGTCGTCGCCCAGGGTGGTGAGCTCGCCGCTTTCATCGAACAACAGATCAACAACGGCGAGACCGAGGTCGCTTTCCGCCTCGACGCGCACACCTCGGCCTACTTCCACACCAAGGAGTCGAGCACCGGTCCCGCCGTAACCCTCGAGCTCGAGCTCGTGCCCGCGGTGGCCAGCGACTGGATCGTCGCCAGTGCCGACACCTGGGTCGACGAAGGCGAACCGGATACCCCGCAGATCACGACCGAGTTGCGGGCCAACGGGACCTGCAGCCAGTCGACGCACTCTGCCGACGGCGATCCCGATCACAGTTTCTTCCGTTTCGACATGCCCACCCCGATCCCCGGCGAGCAGCTGGTCGAGGCGACTTTGCGCCTGACCTCCTTCAACGGCTTTGCCTGCGGCGGCTACGGTCCGATGACCATCACGACCGTGAGCGAGGACAGCTGGGACGAGTCGACGCTCACCTGGAACACGGCGCCGGTCAGCGACGGACAGGCCGTGCTGAACCCGCACCAGTGGCACAACGGCATCGAAATCATCCGCACGCTCCAGGACACCTCGGCCCCCTTCACCGAGGCCGTGCTTCAGGAGTTCACGGGTGACGGCACCCTCAGCTTGCGTCTCGAGGGCAACGGCTACTTCAACCGCCTCTACACGCGTGAGAACGCGACCGAAGGCTACCGCCCCGCCCTGCAGCTCGTGACTTACGTGCCCTGAGGCGGGCGTCTCAGCCCAAGCCGGCGCGGCGCTCGGCCGCCTGCACGACATTCGCCATCAAGCAGGCGGTCGTCATCTGCCCCACCCCACCCGGTACGGGGGTGATGGCGGCGGCGCGGCCTTGGGCGCCTTGGAAGTCGACGTCGCCGTAGAGCTTGCCGTCATCGCCTCGGTTGATGCCGACGTCGATCACGACGGCCCCGGGTTTGATCCACTCGCCGCGGATGCACTCGAGCCGGCCGACGGCCGCGACCAGGATGTCCGCGCGGGCGACCTCTTCGGCGAGCTCTCGCGTGCGCGAGTGGGCCAAGGTCACCGTGGCGTTGGCGGCCGTGAGCAGGGTCGCCATGGGCTTGCCCACGATGTTGGAGCGGCCCACGACCAAGGCGCGCTTGCCCTCGATCTCCACGCCGCTCGCCTCGAGCATGCGCATGCAGCCTTGGGGCGTGCACGCGACGAAGGTCGGCAGGCCCACCATCAAGCGGCCGAGGTTCGTCGGGTGGAAGCCGTCGACGTCCTTGTCGGGATCGATGGCCGAGAGCACCGCTTGCTCGTCGATCTCCTTGGGCAAGGGCAGCTGCACCAAGATGCCGTCGACCGCGGGGTCGGCGTTGAGGCGCCCCACCAACTCGAGCAGCTCGGCCGTCGTCGTGCTCGCTTCGAGCTTGTGATCCCGCGTGGCGATGCCGGCCTTTTCGGCGCGTCGCCCTTTGTTGCGCACGTAGACCTGCGAAGCCGGGTCCTCACCGACCAAGACCACCGCCAAGCAGGGTTCCACCTTGGCCTCCTTGCACGCGGCGACCCGCCCGGCCAGCTCCTCCATCAGTTGCGCACTCAAAGCGCGCCCATCGATCGTCTTGGTCTCGGTCATCGCGGGTCCTGCGCCGGAGTCTCGCACGCCTTCAGTCGCTGCTGCTGGAGCTGCTCGTGCTGCTGGCGCTCCCGCTCGAGCTCGAATCGCTCTTGCTGCCCTTGTCCGCCTTGCCGCCCTTGTCCGCCTTGCCGCCCTTTTTGTTCGAGGCGTAGCCGTCCGCGTACCAGCCCCCGCCTTTGAGGTGGAAGGCGGCCGAGGTCAGGAGCTTTTCGAGCTTTCCGCCACACGCCTCGCACTTTTTCATGGGCGGGTCGGACATCTTTTGGATGTACTCGGCCTGCTCGCCGCACTTTTGGCATTGGTATGCGTAGATCGGCATCGGGGCTCTCTGGGGCCCGGACCATGCGACCGCCGCCGCCACTCGTCAAGACCCGCCGGGCGTCCCTGCGCCGCCTGCGCGATCGCCGAAATCGCCCCTCCGAGGGCGTTCCGGTCATGGATGGAATAGCTCGGCGGCGGCCGCGTCGAAGGGCCGCTGCTACGCTCATGCCCGTGCCGCCCGACCGCCGCCGCCCCCTCGCCCGTCTGCTTCGGGTCTCGGGCCTGTGCGCGCTGAGTTTGGCCGCGGCGCTGGCCACCGAGACTCGGGCGCAGGCCTCGCCACCGGGGGACTGGTCGATCGAGGCTCGGGCCGACGACGACGTCCTGGTCCAGCAGCGCTTCGCCAAGCTGCGCAAGAACCCCTTCGACGGTAGCCAGTGGCGCGCGCTGCAAAAGGCGATCGGCAAGCGCGGCCTCGCCAACAAGATCCGCAGCGCGGCCGGGCGCGCGCCCTCCGACAGCTCGCTGCAGATCCTCTTGGCCCGCGTCGAGCTCGAAGAAGACCAGCCCCGGGCGGCGGCCCAAAGGCTCGCGCCCATCGTCGCCGCCGACTCGCGCTGGTCCTCGCGTGCCTTCGACATGCGCATCGACGCGCTGGGCGAAGCGGGCTTGCACGCGGACGCGGTCACCGCCTTGCGCGCGCGCGCCCAGACGAGCGAGGGCAAGACCCGCAACAAGCACCTACT
>JAUIJR010000095.1 GCA_030431075.1 Polyangia bacterium
GCACCCTCGGCGACTTCGTCACCTTGCCGCCGGCCGAGCTTCGCTTGCGCTACGGCGAAGAGGCCGAGGCCCTGCACCACGCGGCGACCGGCGTCGCCTGGGATCCCCTCGCCCCCCGCGAGCTCGTAGATCCGGTCCGCCAACGCATTCACTTCGAGCCCCCCGAGGGCGACCACCCCCGCCTGCTCTTTCGCATCAAGTCGAAGCTCGAAGCTCTGATGCAGCAGCTCAGCGAGCGCGGCCTCGCCTTGTCCGCGCTGCGCATCGACTTCGAGCTCGACCACGCCGGGCAACACCGCGAGCAGCTCGAGCCGGCCGCCCCCACCCTCGACGTGATGCAGATGCTCGAGCTCATTCGCCTGCGCGTCGGGGCCTTGCAGCTGCCCGCCCCCATCGAGGCCTTGACCCTCGACGCCGAGGGGCTGAGCGCCGAGCAGCACCAGCTGCGCTTGTTCGAGATGCAGCGACGGCGCGACCTCGATGCGGGCGCGCGGGCCCTCGCCCGTCTCGAGGCCCTCTTCGGGGCCGGCACCGTCACCCGCGCCCGCACCGTCGCCGCCCACTTGCCCGAGGCCAGCTACACCTGGGAGAGCGTCTCGCGCTTGCGTCTTCCGCGGGCGCGCGAGTCCCTCCCCGCTTCCGCGCAGGACGGCGAGGACCTGCCCCCTTTGTGCCGTCGCCTCTTCGCGCGGCCCATCGCCATCGGTGGGCCTCGCCGAGTCCGCAACGAGGGTTGGGAGCTCCCTCCCTACGGCACCATCGTCGCCTTGCACGGCCCCTTTCGCGTGAGCGGAGGCTGGTGGGTGCGCACGGTCGAGCGCGACTACTACTACGCCGAAACGCGCGGCGAAGCCGGGCACGAAACGGCCCTCGTTTGGATCTACTACGACCGACCTCGCCGCCGCTGGTACCTGCACGGCGAGGTCGACTGAAGCCCGCCGCTCAGCGGTTCATGACCAGCGAGCGCGTGCCTTCGCGAAAGCACACCTCGATGCGACCGGGCGGCACCACCTTGGTGACCACGCCTTCGCCGAACTTCTTGTGGCGCAGGCGTTGACCCGCGCTGAAGCTGCCGCGGATCGAGTAGTCGGTGGCCTCTTGGTCGGCCACTTCGGCGATCACGGCTTCGAAGGTCGCGGCTGCTTCGACCTTGGCCTTGGCCGCGGCCTCGGCCGCGCGCTGCTCTTTGGTCTTGCGCTTCGAAACGAAGTCTTCTTTACCGGTCGGCTTACGCCACAGGTGCTTGGCCCCGCAGACGAGACACTCGCAACGCTTGGCCCGACCCTTGTCGTCTTGGGTCAGGACCTTGTGCTTGGTGGCGTCGTGGCAACGGCCACATTGCGAGTCGAGTTCTGCGCCGACTTCTGCCTTGACGGGCATGGCGGGAGACTATCAGACCACCGCCCGCGGATCCCGCGCGAAGCCGCGCTCGGGGCCGCGCCCTATGCCGGCTCACTCACGCCAGTTCCAAGGCGATGAGGTGTTCATTTCGCTCGGCCCCGCCGGCGTAATCCCGACGACTTTGCGAGGCCACCCCAACGAAGCGAAGTCCGGCCTTGACGCAAAGCCGTTCGATCTGTCGGTCGGCGGGGACGCGGCCGCCGCCGACCTGTCCATCCCCCATCACCAACAGGGCCACCCCGCGCGCCGACAAGCGAGGCGCCAAGGCGGCGAGCATGGCCTCGACTTGCTGCGCCCAGCGACGCTCGCCGTCGCGCGCTTTGGCCAGCTCGCGCCGCGAGCCGATCTCGTCGCGTCGAAAGGCCTGGGCGTTCATCCCCAACCAGGCCAAGCGTCGCGCGTGGTGATCCGCGTAGTCGTAGGTCCCGCCGTAAGGCGGCGAGGTCAAGATCAGGTCGGCGCGAAAGTCTCCCGAGAGGGTCTGCCCCAGTCGCCGAACGTCGCTGCGCACGACGCTGGGGCGGCGCGTCTTGGGCTCGCAGGCCGCGTCGAGCTCGGCCCAGGCCTCGACGAGCTCGACGCCCTTGCGGGCAAAAAACTCGGTGGGCAAGCCCTTGCGGATCCGCTTTTCGACCCGCTCGTGGCTGGTGTCGGCGCGCTGCTTTGAAAACTTCACCACGATGGCCGAAAAGACCATGCGCAGCGCCTCGCGGTCGGCGGCCGGCTCGAGCGCATCGATCTCCAGCAGCAAACCGGCCAGCTCCTTGAGGACGTGCACCTCGTACCAACTGCGCTCCTCCGCATCGAGCTTGGCGCGCACGTCCACGCGCCCGCGCACCCGATCTTCCGAGCGTTGGGCGACCCCCTCGATCGCGGCGAGCAGGCGCTCGCGTCCGGCCTCCCCGCGACGCGTGCTGCGAACTCGGGTCAAGGCCAGGGCCAGCGGATTGATGTCCGAGGCGAGCGTGCGCCACCCCGCCCGCATGGCCTCGACGATCGTCGTGCCCCCTCCGCAAAAGGGATCCAGCATGCTCCCCCCGCCTTCGGGCGCGAAGGCGGCCACCGCCTCGCGGGCGATGTGCGGATGCATGCGGGCCGGATAGCTGTGGAAGGCGTGAATGGCCAAGCTCGGAGCCGGGTCATCGGCCGCCTCGAGGATGCGTCGCATCGGGTGCGCGAAGCTCTCGTCCCCCCGATAGCTCGCCGTCCCCCCGACGTTGCTCAATGAGCTTCGCAGCTCACGCCCTTTGTCCTCGCTCGAACGACCATCGCCGGGTGGCTTCATGTCAGCTTTCTCGAAGGCGCTTCCCGCACGGGCCGACTAGGGCGCGGGCGGAGCGTCGCGCGGTCCCACCGCGTCGGGGGCGTATTTCTCGGCGCAGGCGCTCAAGATGTCGAGCCCCTTGCCCTTGAGGGTCGCGGGGGCGTCGGCCAAGGCCTTGGCCGAGCAGGCGGCGGCTTCGATGCTGCCGACCTTCATGCACTTGGTCTTGCGCTCGCCCAAGATGGTCTTCTTCTCGTCATAGAAGGCCAAGATGGCGCCGTCGTCGTCTTGGTTCGTCTTCTTGACGAACTGTTCCCACTGCTCGATGAGACTCATGCATGCCGCGTCGAGGTCCCCCGGCAGTTCCTCGGGCAGTCCGAGCAGCGCGTCGATCTCCTTTTTGAGTTCGGCCGCCTCGGCCTCCTCTTTGGCCTTGCGCTCCGCGAAGGCCTTCTTGAGCGCCTCCTCTTCGGCCTTTTGCGCCTCGGAGTGCACCGAGTCGCCGCCGAGCATCGCTTCGGCCGCGGCTTCGCGGCGCTTGTCGGCTTCGGCATCCTTTTTGTCCGAGTCGCACGCGGCGATCAGCGAGACCGAAGCGGCGAGCGTGAGGGCGACGAAGCGCGAGGGGGACAATCGCGGGCGCAACATGGGCGCAGGATATCCGACTCGATCTCGCACTCAAGCCGAGTCAACTCACGCCGGCAACTCGCGTAGGCAAGCCAACACGGCGTCGGGCGCCTCGGCGTGCACCCAGTGCCCCGCGGGCACGCTCTGGTGGTGAATTCGCCCGGCCGCGGCCAAGGCGTGGATGCGCTCGCGTTCCCCCTCGGCGTAGACCTGCGAGCGATCACCTTCCACGAAGAACAGGGGCAGCGCGTCGGCGGCTCGCTCGAGCTGCGGCCAGCCGTCGACCCGAAAGTAGTCGAGCAACATCGACTCGATGGCCTCGAGCTTCAGGTCGAGGCGATAGCGCCCCTCGGCATCGCGGTGAAGGTTCATGGCCAGCCACTGCCCGAGCCCGGTCGAGTAACCAGCTTGGCCGATCGCGTCGATGAAGGCCTCGCGCGAGTCGTAGATCCGCGGCATCTCGCGCAAGCTCGTGAGCACGGCGTGGGCGCCGCTGCCGTCGGGTCGTTCCCGCGTGCCCGGCGGTGAGTCGAAGATCCACACGCTGCGCGGCGCGGCCTCGCTGCCCTCGAGCGCCTCGAAGGCCGCGAGCACGACCTTCCCGCCGAAGCTGTGCCCGGCCAGACCTGCGATCGGAAGCGCCAGCTCGCGCAAAGTCTCGGCCAAGGCCCGCGCGCACAAAGCCAAATCGTAGGGGCCGGCGAAGTCCTGGGCGTCCCCATGCATGGGGAGATCCACCGTGATCGCCTCGATCTCCGGCCGCGACTTCACGAAGCGGCGCGCGATGCCCCGCCAGTTGGCCCGCGTCCCCAAGATTCCGTGGACGAAAACGAAGGCTTCGCGCGGCTCGGCGCCGGGCGCCCGCATGCGGTCGACAGGGAGCACGGCCGGAGGGTAGCCGCGTCGTGCGCCTCGGTCACCCGTTGCGCTGCGCGCCGATCGTGTAGGCTCCCCACGATGCGTCAGTACCTCGACTTGATGCAGCGGATCCTCGACGAGGGACACCCTCGCGAGGACCGCACCGGGACCGGAACCCTGAGCGTCTTCGGCCACCAGATGCGCTTCGACCTGTCGAAGGGCTTTCCCTGCGTGACCACCAAAAAGCTCCACCTGCGCTCGATCATCGTCGAGCTCTTGTGGTTTTTGCGCGGCGACACGAACGTCGCCTACCTGCACGAGAACAAGGTCAGCATCTGGGACGAGTGGGCGGACGCCAATGGCGAGCTCGGCCCGGTCTACGGACACCAATGGCGCAGCTGGCCGACCCCCGACGGCGGCCACGTCGATCAGATCAAAGAGCTGCTCGTCTCCTTGCGCGACAAGCCGGCCTCGCGCCGACACATCGTGAGCGCGTGGAACGTCGCCGACATCGGCCGCATGGCCCTGCCACCTTGCCACTGCCTCTTTCAGTTCTACGTCGCCGACCGAAAGCTCAGCTGCCAGCTCTACCAACGCAGCGCCGACGTCTTTTTGGGCGTCCCCTTCAACATCGCCAGCTACGCGCTGCTCACGATGATGCTCGCCCAGGTCCTCGATCTCGAGCCGGGTGACTTCGTGCACACCTTCGGCGACGCGCACCTGTACTCGAACCACCTCGAGCAAGCGCGCACCCAGCTCGCCCGCGAGACCCGCGAGCTCCCCACGATGCACATCGACCCCTCGGTGCGCGAGCTCTTCGAGTTTCGCCTCGAGCACTTCGAGCTGCGCGGCTACGATCCCCATCCGCACATCAAAGCCCCGGTGGCGGTCTGAGCATGCGCATCTCGATGATCGCCGCCGTCGCCCGCAACGCGGTCATCGGCTCCGACAACGACCTGCCTTGGCGGCTGCGCGCCGACATGCGCTTTTTCAAGTCCACCACGATGGGCCATCACATCGTGATGGGACGCAAGACCCACGCTTCGATGCGCGGTCGTCCCCTGCCCGGCCGTACGAACCTGGTCCTGAGTCGAGATCCCGCCTTTCGGGCCGAGGGGGTCGAGACCTTCACCAACCTCGATGCCGCCTTCGAGTTTGCCGCCGCGGCCGGCGAGCAGGAGTGCTTCGTCATCGGTGGGGCCCAGATCTACGCCGCCGCGCTCGAGCGGGCCGATCGTCTCTATCTCAGCGTGGTGGACGCTGCGCCCGAGGGGGACGCCGTTTTCCCCTTCGTGGATCCGACCGCGTGGACGGTGGAGCCCCTCGCCAGCCATGCGGCCGACGAGGACAACGCCCACGCCTTTCGCATCCTGCGGCTGGATCGCCGATAGGCCTCTTTCGCGCAGCTGCGCATCGTCCCCACGCGGCGATCGCGTTATGCTCGCGGCATGGCGAAAGAGCTCGTCTACAACGCGACCTTGGTCGAACGCATCGACATGACCGACACGCTGGCCATCTTTCGCGTCAAACCGGACGAGCCGCCGACGGCCGGCGAGGACGGGACATGGTTCGCGGCCGGGCAGTACATGGTCATCGGTCTCAACAACACCGAGAAGCCCGAGCTCGGTGGCGTGCGTCGTCCGATGTCGATCGCCTCGCCCCCCCAGGACACCGAGGTCGTCGACTTCTACATCAAGTACGTGTCCTCGCCGGAGTCGGACAACCCGCTCACCCACCTTCTATGGAAGGCGAAGGCCGGCGACCGCATGCATGCGCGCATTCACGCCACGGGCAAGTTCACCGTCCGCCACGCCATCGGCGACGACGACCCACGCAAGCGCATCATGGTCGGCGCCGGCACCGGGCTCGCGCCTTTCATCTGCATGGTCGACGAGCAGATCCGACGCGACCCCACGTGCAATCTCGATCGCTGGGTCATGATGCACGGCGCGAGCTACGACACCGAGATCGGCTACCGCGAACAGCTCGAGCGCCTCGCGGCCGAACAAGGCTTGCACTACCTCCCGACCGTCAGTCGTCCCCAGCACTGCCCCGACTGGAAGGGACCGACCGGGCGCGTCGAGGACTTCTTCGCCGCCGATCGCATGGCCGACACCGAGGCCCGCATGGGCATGGCCGAAGGTGAGCTTTCGCCGCGCTCCGGCGCCATCTTCATCTGCGGACTCATGGGTACGATCCGACAGACCATCGAGCGCACCTTGCCGCGTGGCTTCGTGCCCGATCATCGACGGATCCGAAACGCACTGAACATTCCCGAGGAGGTCCCCGCCTCCTTGTTCTTCGAGCAGTACGACACGACGCCGATCTTCGATCTCAAAGACGAGGCCGAGGTCGCGCGATTGCGATCTTTGTACCAGCCCGCCTCCAGCGACTGAGACGCGAAGCTGCGTTCGCGCTGAGACCTGACGCGACATCGGGGCAAAACGCCACGATTCGAAGCCGGCCTTTTCACCGCCGTGCTTCGCAAATCCGCATACATTCTGAACCGCCGCGTGGCCCGCCGCTTGCAGTCAGGCCCGCGACAGGACCCCTCATGCGAACGCAAACGATTCTGGGACTGAGTACTGCACTGCTGACTTTCACCCTCGCCCCTCTCGCGCACGCGGGTGAGCCGGGCGCCGAGGCCGAGGGCGGCATCTCGCTGTCGAGCGAAGACGGGGTCGAGACCTCCGGCTCGGCCGACGCCGAAGGCCCCAAGGCCAAAGAGGACAAGTGGATCCACCGCTGGGCCCCCGAGCCCATGATGGGCGAGATCGGCATCTACGGCGGCGTGTTCTTGCCGGCCAACAACCTCGAGCTCTTCAAAGCCGACCCCAACTTGATGGACCAGGGCTTCAAGCCCTTCAAACCAGTCGCGCCGGACATCGGCATTCGGGCCGGTTTTTATCCGATCAAGTGGGTGGGCGCCGAGCTCGAAGGCGGCGTGATGCCCATGCGTCTCGACGACGGCTCGGACGCCAGCGCCATCGGTTGGACCGTCCGCGGACACGCGGTCGCCCAGCTCGCCAAGTGGAGCGTGACCCCCTTCGCCCTCGCCGGCATCGGCGCCCTCGGCGTGGCCAGCGACGCCAACGCGGTCGGCAACGACGTCGACTTCGCCTTGCACTTCGGTCTCGGCGCCAAGGTCTTCATCAACCAAAACTTCGGCGTGCGCCTCGACGTCCGTGACGTCCTCGGCTTTCGCCGCGGCGTCGACAGCCAGCTCGGCTCGAACAACTTCGAGATCCTCTTGGGCCTCTACTACACCTTCGGTCGCAAGCCGCGCGCCAAGGCCGAAGAGCCCGATACCGACGGCGACGGCATCCTCGACAAGGACGACCAGTGCGTCAACGAGCCCGGCCCCGCCCCCACCGGATGTCCCATCCCCGAAGGCGGCCCGGTCGACAGCGACGGTGACGGTATCTACGACCACGAGGACAAGTGTCCGGACGAGCCCGGCGTGGCCGAGTACGACGGCTGCCCCATCCCCGACACCGACGGCGACGGCATCCTCGATCCCGACGACAAGTGCGTCGATGAGCCCGAGACTCAAAACGACTACGAGGACACGGACGGCTGCCCGGACGAAGTCCCCGAGGAGGTCAAGGCCTTCACCGGCGTGATCGAAGGCATCTACTTCGACACCAACAAAGACACCATCAAGCCCACCTCCGAGAAGATCCTCAAAAAGGCCCTCAAGGTCCTCGAAGACTTCCCGAGCGTGCGCCTGAAGATCGATGGCCACACCGACTCGCGCGGTGACGCGGCCCACAACCAAGACCTCTCCGAGCGTCGCGCCAAGTCGGTCAAAAAGTGGTTCGAGGACCACGGCATCGACGGCAACCGCTTCGAGACCCAAGGCTTTGGCCCCGACCAGCCCATCGAGACGAACGACACGAAAGACGGCCGCGCCAAGAACCGCCGCATCGAGTTCAAGCTGATCAAGTAGCGAACTCGCGCTGCCATCGGCAGCGAAGGCCGCCTCCATTCGGGGGCGGCCTTCTTCATTGGCAG
The DNA here is from genome assembly GCA_030431075.1 of Polyangia bacterium. GTDB lineage: Bacteria > Myxococcota_A > Polyangia > Nannocystales > Nannocystaceae > JAUIJR01. The sequence continues at coordinate 8,165 of JAUIJR010000095.1, forward strand.
CGGGCTCGAAAGGCGCGCAGCCTCAACCGAACAAGCGGGACAAGAGCCCCTTTTTCTGCGACTTCGACAACAACCACTCGGCCCGCTCGCCGATGCGCGCGGCCGGGACGGCCCCGACGATGGCGTCTTTGATCTGCCCGTTGGCGATGAAGAGCAAGGTCGGCACCGAGCGGATCTTGAAGGGCGCCGCGAGGTGACCGTGCGCGCCGGTGTTCACCTTGCAAAAGCGAATCTCCTCGGGGTCGAACTGCGCCGCCACCTGCTCGAAAGCGGGCGCCATCATCTTGCAAGGGCCACAGGTCGGCGACCAAAAGTCGATGATCGCGGCGGGTCCTCCCTCGCTCATGATCTCCTCGACCTGCTCGACTTCTTCGAGATCGATCCACGGCTGCGTTTTGGGCGCCACGGGCGAAAGATGCCGCGCGCCTCCCTCCCCCGCAAGCGCCGCCGAGGTCGGCTTGCGCACGGGGTCGCTGCCGCCTACCGTGGGCGCGTGAACCGCATCACCCTCAGCTTGCTCCTCGCCTGCGGACCCGCGCTCGCCTGTGACGGCGGCAAATCCGAGGGTGCCGATGCCGCCCCCACGGGCCAAGCCGCCCCCACGGGCCAAGCCGCCCCCACGGGCCAAGCCGCCCCCACGGGCCAAGCCGCCCCCACGGGCCAAGCCGCCCCGCCGCCGACGGGGCCCACGAGCTCGGGCGACTTCCGCTTGCCCGGCGATCCCGGCTACGACTGCGGGCGCCTGGTCAATCGCCAAGAGATCCAAGAGACCTGCGGCAACCCCCTCAACGAGGTGGTGATCGACAGCGCCGAAGGTCGCAGCGAGCACAGCAAGTGCAGCCGCCGCTGGCGCAGCGAGTCGAAGCGCCGCACGGTCTCGCTGATCGTCGGCGAGTACGAAAAGGCGCCGACCAAGCCCGCGACCGCCACCGACCTCGCCGGCGTCGGCGACTGGGCCTACACCTGGACCGAAGAGCGCGCGCCCCAGATCATCTGGACCACCGCCCGCACCCAAAAAGGCAAGTGGATGATCGACGTCCGCTCCATCGTCACCGACGACGGCACCCCGCTGTGCGACGCCGAAGCGCTCGGCAAGCTGGCCGCGAAGGTGGTCGACCGCCTCGAGCAGAAGAAGTGAGTCGGGGCGGCTACCCGCTCACCCGCGCATAAAAGCGCTCGTCATCCAGCCGCTCGCACAGCTCCCCGAGCGCGTCGACATCTGCGCCCTTCCACTTCAGGTCGCCGAGCTTCTCGGTGAGCGGCACGTCGCGGCGCAAGGTGGCCAGCTCGCGGTAGAGCATGGCGTCTTCGCGTTGGGCGGCGAGGTTGTCGGCCAGGGTCTTGGCGCCGCGGACTTTGACTTGCCAGCTCTCGGCGTCGTCGGGGATCGAGGCGATGGCGCCGTAGTGGGCGAGCACGGTCGCCGTCGACTTCGCGCCCCATCGCGGGATGCCGGGGATGCCGTCGGCGCTGTCGCCCACCAAGGCCAGGTAGTCGGGGATGGAGCTCGGAGGCACGCCGAACTTCTCTTCGACGCCGGCCGCGTCGAGTCGTTTGTCGCGCATGCGGTCCCAGGTCACGATGCGATCGTCGACCACCATCTGGGCCAGGTCTTTGTCCGGCGTGCAGATGACCACTTGCTCGACGCGCTTGGAGCGGGCGAACTTGTGGGCCGCCGTGGCGATGGCGTCGTCGGCTTCGAACTCCACCATCGGCCACACCACCACGCCCAAGGCCGCCGCGGCCGCTTCGACCAGCGGGAACTGGGCGAGCAGTTCGGGCTCGATGCCGTCGCCGGTCTTGTAGCCGTCGAAGAGATCGTTGCGAAAGGACTCGACCACATGGTCGAAGGCCACGCCGACGTGGGTCACCTCTTCGTCTTGAAGCAGCGACCACAACGAACGCAAGAAGCCGCGGGTCGCTCCGACCTCTTCGCCGTCGGGGTTTTGGCGCTTGGGCGCGCCGTAGTAGGCGCGAAAGAGTTCGTAGGTGCCGTCGACCAGGTGAACTTGCACGAAGCAGAGCTTGCCACGGGGGGCGCCCCGGCGCTGGGCTCAGCCGCGGGGGAAGCTCGCGCCCATCAGCAAGCTGATCGCCAGCCGCTTGGGATCCTCGTGCACGCGGGCCAGTTCTTCGCGTAGCTCCGGGTCGGAGTGCGGGGCGGCGACGAAGGCCTTGAGCCGGGCTTTGATCGCTTCGCCGCGGGGCTCGGCGCGAAGCTCTGCGGCCACGCCCGCGAGCTCGGACTCCCCCATCATGGGCACGTCGTCGGGCGTGACCGGTTCCGGCGCCGGAATCGCTACGGGCTCGGGCTCGGGCTTCGGGGCCGGCGCGGGCGCGGGGATTGGCGTCGGCTCGGGTTCGGGCAGCGGGTCCGGTCTGGGCGTCGGCGCCGGGTCGGGCTTCGGGCTCGGGACCGGGATGGGCTGGGGCTCGGGCTGGGGTGCCGGTTCAGGTTGCGGCGCAGGTTCAGGTTGCGGCGCAGGTTCAGGTTGAGGCGCAGGTTCAGGTTGCGGCGCAGGTTCAGGTTGCGGCGCAGGTTCAGGTTGCGGCGCAGGTTCAGGTTGAGGCGCAGGCTCGGGCTCCGGCGCGGGTGCGGGCTCCGGCGCCGCGGCGCGGGATCGTTCGGGGACGCGAAGCGATGGCGCCGCTGCGTCGATGGTCCACGCGTGGGCGGCTTCGACGTCGAAGTCGGCGCTACCCCCCGTGGCTCCGTCGGTGGGGACCGCGACCGAGACGCCGCGTTTGCGGGCGCGCCGACGGGCGCGGAGATTGTCGAGCTCGCCGGCGTTGAGGACCTGCTCGCGACGAAGGCCGGCGCGGCGCACCATCGACAAGGCGAACTCGAAGCGGCCGAGGTGAGCGGCGGCGTGGGCGTCCGTGCTGACCACGATGGGCACGCCGGCCTCGGCCGCGGCGGCGCAGTGCTCGTCGCTCAGGTCCATGCGGTTGGGGCCGCCGTTGCACTCGAGGGCGACCTCGTGTTCGCGGGCCGAGGCGATCAGCGCCTCCATGTCGAGGTCGAAGGCGGGTCGTTGCCCGGGCCTGCGTCCCGTCGGGTGGCCGATGCAGTCCACCACCCCGCTCGCCATCGCCGCTTGCACTCTCGCCAACATCGCCTCGCCCGGCATCTGTGTATGGGTATGGACCGACGCGACCACCCAGTCCAACGAGGCCAGCAGATCGGGGTCCAAGTCCAAGGAACCGTCCGGAAGAATGTCGACCTCGATGCCCGCGAGGATCTGCAGATCCGAGAACTCGCCTTGCAGGGCGCGAAGCTTTTCCACCTGCGCGTGCAGTCGAGCTTCGTCGAGGCCATTGGCGATCGACAGGTGCTTGGAGTGCTCGGTGATGGCGATGTAGTCGAGGCCCAAGGCGCGTGCGCCCTCGGCCATCGCTCGGGCGTCGTCGCGGCCGTCGCTTTCGTGCGTATGCATGTGCATGTCGCCGCGTAGGTCTTCGGCTTCGAGGGCCGTGAGGTCTTCGCCCCGGGCCGCACGCTCGACGATCTCGGCGCCTTCACGGCGCTCGACCGGGATCTCCGACAAGCCCCACTCGGCGAAGCCCTCGCCCTCGCCGCCGCGCGCCTGAACGCGAGAACGCAGGGCCTCAGCGAAGGCGGCGTCGCCGGTGCGCGCGATCAATTCGTGCGCGGGCCAGCTCGGGTCGCGTGCGAGCAGTTCCAGGCGCATGCCCCCGGGGCCCGGGGCGCTGGTGATGGCTCCGCGCTTCGACCACGTGCCCGTCACGCGGCCGCTCGCCTCGAGCACCTCGCGCCAGGCTTCGAGGTCGTCGACCAACCAACGGGCGCCACGGACCAAGGCGTGACCGCGGGCGAGGCCGCCGACGCACTGGCCTTCGAGATTGCGCGCGCGGGCCAGCGCTTCGATCGCGCGCACGGTGGCCAGAGCCTTCGCCCGTGGCAGTGCGCCACGGTACTCGAGGTGCTGCGCGAGGGCCTCGGCGAGTCGCGCCACTTTGGCCTCGCCCCAGCCGCGAAGCTCGAGCAGTGCACCGCTTTCGAGGGCGGCCTTTAGACCCTCGAGGTCCTCGACCTCCGCGTCCCGACGCAGACGACGCACGCCGGCCGGTCCGAGTCCGCGCAGGCGCACCAACTCTCGGGGGCCCGGGCCCACCCGGGCGCCGAGCTCGTCGAGCTCGCGCATGCGACCTTCGGACAGCAACTCGCCCACTCGCTCGAGCACCCCCGCGCCGACACCTGGAGTCTGGGCGAGGCGGCCGTCTTCCAGCATCGCGGGGATCGGCGCCGGCAAGCCCGAGAGCGCACGCCCAGCGCGCCGAAAGACGGCTGCCCGGTGGCGGGGTTGGCCGTCGAGCTCGCACAGCAGCGCCAATTCGGCGAAGGCGGCGGCGATTTCGCTGTTGTCGAGCGGTCCCACGCGGCGGCTCGGAGCCTACCAGCTCGGGCCGGCCGCTTTCTTGGGGCTCGGTGAGGCGATCTCTACACTGGCTTCGTGTCGGTCCTCGAGCAGCGTCAACATCCTCGCCACGCCGTGACCAGTCTGGTCAGCCAGACCGACGGACCCGGCCGCTTTTACGCCCTCGACCTGTCGAGGGAGGGGATGCGCTTTTGGCGACTGAGCGGCGAGGCGCACGCCGGGGATATCTTCACCTTGGCGGTTCCGCTACGGGGGACCGGTAGGGTCGTCCACGCGCTGGCCGAGGCCATTCGCATCGAGTCTCGCGGCCCCGTCGAGGAGGTCGCGGTACGTTTTCGGTACCTCGCGCCCGAGGACCAGCGCGGTCTCGACGCCTACCTCAGCGCGCGTGCCTAGTCGCAGACACGGCGCGCCGAGGAGGGCGCGAGCCGACACGCTGGAGCTCTCGAGCTCGGCCGCGGCCTAGGCCGAAACGGCCGGGGCGGCCATGCGGGGCGGCTCGGCGGCCGCGACGGCGGGGGCGCTGCGGCGTCCGTTCTCGGCGTGACGGTAGAGCTGACGCACCATGCGGACGACGGACTTCACGATGGGGTGACCCTTGACGAAGACGAGGGCCACGACATCACGCTCATCACCCATGAGCAGGATGGCGTGGTCGCCCACCAACACTCGGATCTGGGGCTGATCCGCCAGCTGACGCAGGCGCGATGCTTCTCGCACGAGGCTTTGCCAGCGCTCTTCGCCGACCCAGCTCATCTCGTTGCGAGCCCGTTGTTGTTCATCCATTGCCATCACGGCCACGACTCCGTCGTGGGCGTGGGCGCGCTCCATCTTGCTTCTTGCGATCATTAGGTTGGTCTCCAGGTTCCGAAATCGTGCGTCCCTGCGCGTTCGGCGTATCTATGTGAACCGCGCGCCTGCGCGGTTACAGAAAACCTGGAATTTTTTGTGATCCACAGCGCAATTGCAGCGAAGACCGTCTCACTGGGCCGGCTGGGTGCCCGCGCTGTTGCCGCGCCCCCCACCTTGCCCGCCGCGACCGCCTCCACGACCACCCCCTCGGCCACCGCGGCCCGGCGGTCCGGGCCGGTGCTCCTCGTAGGCGGCGGCTTGGCTTTCGTCGAGCATGGCCAGCGCCGCGGCGTCGATCTCCTTTTGGATCGCCTCGACCTGCGTCCGGGCCTCCCGAAATCCGATCTCCCCGCTGCGTGCCTGGTCGAAGATCGGGCCGATCTGCTCGGACTCGCTGCGCCACAGCTCGCCGACTTTCTCTTTGACGCCGGCCGAGACTCCGGCCGCGTCGGCGAAGGCGTCGAGTGACTCTTGGCGGAAGGACTCCATCATCTCGGCGCGTCGGGTCCGTCGCTCCTCGCGCTCTTGCTCCCGAACGTCCTCCACGGCCTCGTAGACGGCCTCGTTGAGCACGGCGCGGGACTCTGGCTCCTCGAGGTCGGCCAAGCCGCCGCCCGAGGCCACGGGCATCGAGCCGCGCGCCTTGAGCTGCATCCGCAGCTGCTTGACCTCGCGCTCCAAGGTGGCGACGCGGTCCTCGAGATCCCCATCGCCTCCGCCCGAGGCCGGCTCGCCGCTTTTGCTGGCGCCCTTGGCCCGAGATCCCTTCGGGGTGCGGGCCGACGACGCCTCATCGTCGCTGGCGCTGACGATGAAGTAGGCACCCGTGCCCACCGCCAAGGTTGCTACGAGGCCGATCACGATGGCGCGCATGGGCCAACGCTAGCGAGTTTGGGGCCGCGCACGCAGGCCTACCGGTAAAGGCGCGGTAAACGGGCGCCGCCGGCTCCTCGGCCGGTCTCGCTTCATCTGGCGACGCGGCCGTGCTCTCGAATACCCGTGCCGCATCCCGCGTGCGCCCCTCTGGAGGGGTCCGCAATGTGCCTTTTGTGTCGTTAGGAAAGACAGCTTCTGGTAGTGTCCCTTCGTCCCACAGGGGGGACGGAGATTTCACGATGAAGCGACTCACCTACAAATTCCTTTTGCCTGCGCTCGCTGTGGCCGGGCTCACTTCGACCGGCTGTACGAGCAAGGATCCGGGCACGGACTCCGAAGGCGAGGCCAGCGGCGAAGAGGGCGACACCTCCGAAGCCAGCTCGTCCGAAGCCGGCAGCTCCACCAGCGGGAGCAGCAGCAGCACCAGCGGGAGCACCGACAGCGGGAGCACCGACAGCGGCACGAGCACCAGCGCGACGACG